>JAXJUI010000081.1:0-6458 GCA_036309165.1 Agathobacter sp.
ACAGTTATGAGAATGAAAAAAATCTATCAGAGTGTGGCGGTGGCTACCGCGGTACTCTGTTTAACGGGATGTGGAAAAACATTTGAAGAGAATTCGAAGCTACCGGTGGGAGCATATGAAAACGAAATTTTGACAACTACCGCGGTGAATCAGGAAAAGACAATGATTACGGCACGCTACGAGTATGGGGTTCCTAATGAAAAACTCGAGGAACTAATCGAAAAGCAATTTCCGAATGTTGATATTGTAATGGTTCATGATGGGTCAGGTAGTCGTGCATATACGCTGGAAAATAATTTTAAAAATGGGATTGAGCAGGATTTGATTTTTTCACGAAGCCTGCCTTCTATTCAAAATATTGCAGAGGAATATCTTGTTGAATTATCGGAAGAAAGTTTTGTTGATGCATATCTTACATCAGCATTAGATAGTTGCGCCGATAAGGATAACAGGCTATTTTTTTTGCCCGGAGCTTCAGATATTTATGGAGTGGTCTATGACCGGACGATGTTTTTGGAAAACGGATGGGAAGTGCCGACTTCTTATACCGAAATGAAAGAATTGATTCAGACAATTAATGAGGCAAATCTAACAACCACCTGGATAGAAGATGGAGAGGAAAAAAAAGGAAATGTTTCCGCAATTAACCTCTCTTTGATGTATCCAGATGCGTTTCAAATTATGTTCAATACCTATGCATATCAGGATGTCTATCGTGGTGCAGAAAATATGGAGTGGATACGTGATTATCAAAATGGGACCACTTCTATGCTTGGACATATGGAACCGGCTGCAGAAAAGTTTTTAGAGCTTGTGGATGCGGGACTTATCGAAGAGAAACATTTTGATACACAGCCATGGGATCGAAGTTATCAGATGTATAAAACTCATGAGACTGCTATGATTGTTGAAAAGCAGCAGGCATATCAAAATAATCAATCCATTGAAGAAAACGATGCAATCAGACATGAAATTGGAATGTTTCCATTTTGGACATCAGATGAAGAAAATAGTGATTATTTATACGCGATGCCATCCTACTATATGGCAATCAACAGGGCATCTGCAGAGGAAAGCAAGGAGAAAAAGCAGCTCCTTTTAGACATTTTTGAGTACTTGAGCCAGGTTGATACACAGCAGTCACTGCTAGGTGAAAGTAGCCAGATTTCAAATGTTAAAGATGTGCCATTGTCAATTGATGATTTTACGGAAGGGATACGACAAACTATAGAAGAAGGAAGAATTATTCATACCTTCTTCTTTGCAGGAAATGAGAGTGAAAGTCCGGTTGAATGGAGTTTGCGGGATCATGCTGTATCACTGATAAGGGGAGAGATTTCGGCCAAAGAATGGCTATTAATGGCGGATGAGGCAAGGGATCACTTTATTAATGGAGATGATTTGGAAACTGTATATGGAGACGCAACAGAGACATTTTCTCACCTAGAGACCATGCAATTGGTTGGAGATATGTATCGCGAAGTGACGGGAGCAGAAATTGCACTTGTATATTCTGGAACTGGTAATGAGGGTGTCACAGGAAAATTGTATCAAGGAGATATTACGGATGCTTCTTTTCTTTGTTTTTCACCGACGCGTCGCGGCAGTTCTAACGAAGATGGAATTGCAGTGGGAACACTAACTGGACAGCAGATTTTAGATTGTCTTAACGGAAATGAAAATATGGATGCGCATGTTTTTACGATTGCATCTGGATTAAATGTAGAGTTTAATCCCTGGGCAAAACTGGGGAATCGTGTTCTATCCTGTACGTTGCCAGATGGGACAAAAATTGAAAATGAGAAAGAATATAGAGTAGCGTATTTCACCAAAAGTCTTAGAATATCAGATGATGATTATATTGTTCCATATGATGAGAGAGTTTTAGAAGGCAGTTTTGAGAGTTATTTTATTGAATGGATTCAAGCACAGGATGGAAAAGTTGACATTCCCGAATTAACAACAACGTTAATTTGGGAGGATAAAAATGAAGTTAAAGAAAAGAATTAGTATTATTATTTTAGTCGCAATTTGTTGCAATCTTCTTTCGTGTGGAGATATGAATACAGAGGGCAAAGTAGGAGTTAATCAAAAAATAAGAGTATTGCTTACAAGAGAATACTATATTAATAGTGTCGGAACTTTACTTGAGGAAGAATATCCAGATGTAGAATTTGAGTTTATCATGGGTCGGACGGGAGTAGACTATATCAAAAAGGCAGCGGAGAATGATTTCTTGCCGGATATTTTGATTACAGACATGTGTAATCCACAGAATCAGGTGAAAGTATCGGAATATTTGTATGACTTTAATGGTACGGATGTCATTGCAAATTTTCCACGCGTATATCTGGAAAACTATCGAGAAAGTGATACTTCCATAAAGTGGTTGCCAGGCACAGTAGCGATTGAAGGAGTTATGGCGAATAAAGATTTGTTCGAAGCCTATAATGTTGATATTCCAACGGATTATGACTCTTTTTTATCCGCGTGTGAAGCTTTTGAAAAAGAAGGTATACGTGGTTATGAGAGTGATTTTGTATATGATTATACAACGGCTTTTTTACTTCAGGCATGGTCGATTCCCCTTTTACAGTCACCGAAAGGTCTTGCCTGGCGGCATGACCAGGATACCGAAGAAACAGTAGAGCTCCCAGATGAAATTGGGATTGAGATGTTTGAAAAGCTGGCAGAAGTAATGGAGGCTGGCGGATTAGAAGAGGGCGATGAAAATCTTGGATATGTAGACGTTTTTGATGATTTTACTAATGGAAGAGTAGCAATGATTCGTCAGAGCACAAATATGGCAGATTACGAAAATGCAGGAATGAAAAATCTTATACTTTTGCCATATTTTGGAGAGACGCAAAACGATAACTGGTATTTTACCACGCCTAGTTATGGTGTGGCAGTGAATGCAAAAGTTGGTGAAGATTCCGAAAAGGAAGCATTAGTGCTTGATATCGTAAGTACTTTATTTGGTCAAGAGTGTATGAACGCATTTGCAAAGCCGGCAAATGCGTTTGCCTGCTATTCGGATGGAGTTGAGTTTGAATATGATGAAAAGTGGAGCAACGTTATTGACTATGTAGAGACGAACCATATGTACACCTATCTAAATGGAAATAAAATTGCGGAAGCGTCATATGAAAGTGTACAAAGAATGATAAAAGAGGATCTAACAGCGAAAGAAGCTTTAGATATATTTAATGAGGTTTATGTAGCAGAGGAGGAAGAACCTCTTGATGTTGCAACAATCGAGAACGGATATTTGTATGAATTTACCGAGCATGGGAGTGAAGCGTTTTCTGCAAGAGTAAATACTTTACGTGCTCTTAGCGGGGATGAACTTTTACTTGCACATTCAGTAATGAATACCAGTGATATTTATGAGGGAAGTTATACAGAAAAGGAACTAAATAATTTGATTCAGGCGGGTGGAATTCGCTTTAATCGGAAAGATAGTATTACGGGAAAAGAACTGCGTGAAGTGGTAAGATGTGCGGTGGAAGGCTGTGGCACACTATTTGATCCAATTTCTTTATCTACGTTGCCAGCGTCAAGTGGATTTGAAATGGTTATATCGGAAGATGAAAATGGGAAATTTCATCTTGAGGATATTACAATTGACGGAAAATCTATTCAGGATGATGATACCTATTCTTTTTGTTATGTAGGAACAAATGGATTCGGGTTTTTAGAAGCAGCGTACCAGTATAATGTTGAAGAAAACGACGGACTGAGTATTATGCTACCAGATAATGCCAAAGTAAATTGGCAGGAATTTGAGGGATATCGCTATTTAGAGACAGATAATGATCAAGGATTAATACAGCTTTGGAGAGATTACTTTATCGAAGGAAATGAGTTTGCTTTACCAACTCCATATATTACCATAAATGCGTTCGAGTAAAAGAAAGGGAAGCGTAAGTAAAAGAAAAATGAGGAAACGTAAGCAGTCTAAATTAGTCTTATTGCCAATGAGCGTGACGTTGATGGCTATCGTGGTTATCGTAAGTGGATTAATTTATGCAAAATACATTAGTGAGCAGTTTTATCAGTCAGGGGAAGAAAGTGTAGCGACTACTTATCATCAGGTCAACAAAAATATTGTTGAATATATTGGAACCCGATGGGGATATTTAGAAACCTTAGGACTTCACATTAACAGCATTGGAGCGGCAGAAGAAAAACAGGATATCAGCGAAAGCATCGAAAGTGCAAGGGATAAGTATGTGTTCTCAACTTTCCTTTTTCTCTCAGAGAATAGTGAATATATGAAATTGGATGGTACGACGGGCTATATCAACCTAAGCGATTCGTTTTTAGACTTAATAAATAATGGCGAAAATGTATTAATGAATGGAGTCATCACCGGACAGGATGAAATGATGATTTTTGCTGTAAAAATTGATGAAGGTACCTACCAGGGATTTACATATTCTGCACTTGCTTTTGCTTATGAACAGGATGATATTGCACGATATCTTTACAATCCTGTTTATGGCTTAGAAAGTAATTCTTTTATTATCTATCCGGATGGAGTTGTAGGAATTACACTTGAAAATAATAATTTTCATATTCGGAATATAAATAGTTTCCTTGAACATGCTGGTGTTGATGAGGAAAAACGGGAAAAGATTGAAAGTGATATAGAGGGACTGTGCACAGATACTCAACAAGTAACCATTGAACAGACAGATTACTATTTGCATTACGAACCAATTGAAGGAATGGGGACAATGTTAGTATCGCTTACTCCGGTTGATGTAGTCAATTCTACTCTTAATAACGTACAAATTGCTACCATAAGTTTTATGACAATTGTTATTATTTGTATGGTTTTAGGGGTTACGTTTGTCTTATACACAGTTATGAAAAAATATATTAGTAAGCAGGCAAAAATCCTGGAAAAAAGGGATTTGATGTATTCTCTAATGACAAAAGATATGGAAGATATCTTTATCATGTTAGATTATAAAACACGGAAACTTGAGTACATTAGCAGTAATGTAAATAATGTGTTAGGAATTACCGTAACTGAGATTTATAAAAGTTGTGTGTCCGGTGGGCAGGATATTTTAGACCGTGAATGGACCATTCTTTGTCAGAAACAACGTTTATTACCAGGTGAAACCATAAGAAAGGAAGGAACGCTTGTAAGCAAAAGTACAGGAGTGGAGGATGTTTATGCACTAAAGATGTACCGTCCGGAAGGAGAGGATGCAGACAAGTTGCTTGTTGTTTTGTCAAATTTACGAGCAGAACAGGAACATCGTCGTGTACTTGAGGACGCGTTAAATGCTGCATATAGTGCAAACCGTGCAAAAAGTGTGTTCTTATCCAATATGTCTCATGATATCCGTACTCCGATGAATGCGATTATTGGATTTACTTCCTTAGCAAAATCTAATATTACAAATCAAAAGAAAGTGGAGAACTATCTGAATAAAATTATTGCATCAAGTAATCACTTATTATCATTGATTAATGATGTTTTAGATATGAGCCGAATTGAAAGTGGAAAAATGCAACTTGTAGAAACGGAAGCCAATCTAATGGAAGTTTTCGAAGACATTAAAACCATGATAGATGGGCAGATTAAAAGTAAACAGCTGAAATTTTTCCTAGACATGGAAAATGTGGTTGATGAAAATATATATTGCGATGTAACGAGACTGCACCAGGTGATTCTAAATTTATTAAGTAATGCAGTCAAATTCACAAATCCCGGGGATACAGTATCTGTCGAAGTTTCACAGCTACCAAACGCTCCAAAAGGGAATGGGTTATATGAAATTCGTGTCAAGGATACGGGAATAGGGATTAGCGCGGATTTCTTGAAAAAAATTTTTGAACCATTTGAAAGAGAGCGTAGTTCCACAGTAAGCCAGATTCAGGGAACTGGTTTAGGAATGTCAATTGCAAAAAATATTATTGACATGATGGGAGGAAGCATTGAAATAGAAAGTGAGCTTGGAAAAGGCAGTACCTTTATTATTCAGCTGGCCTTTCGTCTTCGCGAAAAACAAGAGGAAGTTGTTGCCCAAAATGAGCAATACGAAAATGTAACCGAGGAGGTTAGGAAAACATAGAAAAAGGGCGTATTTTACTAGCAGAGGACAATGAATTGAACCGGGAAATTGTCGAGGAAATTCTTACAGATGAGGGATATGAGGTCGATTCTGTTGAAAATGGACTACAGGTGGTGGAAAGACTGCAGGTTGCGCCACCTGATTATTACCGTTTGATTTTGATGGATATTCAAATGCCGGTTATGGATGGAAATGAGGCGGCAAGAACTATTCGTGCATTAGAAGACAAAAAGCGTGCGTCCATTCCAATTTTGGCAGTAACGGCAAATGCGTTTAATGAAGATAGAAAAATGGCAAAAGAAAGTGGAATGAATGGCTTTTTGACAAAGCCAATTCGTGCTACAGATATGCTCCGAACCATTG
>JAXJUI010000082.1:0-18940 GCA_036309165.1 Agathobacter sp.
ACCTCAGGTAAGTAAATAAGATGAGGTGCTGCATTATATTCATTACGGGCAAGGGCTGCCGAAGCTGTTAACCAGCCAGCGTCACGGCCCATGATTTCTACGATAGTTACACTCTTTACTGCGTAAATAAAAGTATCATGTGCGATCTCTAAAAGAGAAGTAGCGATATATTTTGCGGCAGAGCCAAATCCTGGTGTGTGATCGGTCATGCATAAATCGTTGTCGATGGTTTTTGGAATACCGATGATTCGAATGTCACTGTTGATTTTTTTAGCGTAATCAGATAATTTTAATACAGTATCCATAGAATCATTGCCACCAATGTAGAAGAAGGCTTTAATGTTTAATTTTGCAAACTGGTTGAAAATGAATACATATGGAGAATCATCATCTTTATAATTAGGGAGCTTATGACGACAAGAACCAAGATACATGGCAGGGGTTCCTTTTAATTTTGCTAATGTTTCGTCATCTGGAATCATTTCATTAAGGTTTAAATATTTCTCATTGAGAATACCTAAGATTCCGTTGATAGCGCCGTAGCATACATCGAATTTTCCAGATTTTTTCACTCCGGAAATTACTCCTGCTAAGCTTGCGTTAATTGCGCATGTTGGGCCGCCTGATTGAGCGACTAAACAATTTGATTGACTCATTCTTTTGCTCCTTTTATGTTCGAAATTATTGTATCGGCTTTATTTTATCTTCTTACAAAATAATAAGCAAGGGGTTATCATGAATTTTAGTAATATTTATCAAAACTGCACATTATGTCCAAGGGAATGTAAGAAAAACCGTGAAAATAACGAGGTTGGCGTGTGTCAGGTCTCTTCAAAACTAAAGATTGCAAGAGCTGCACTTCATTTTTGGGAGGAACCTTGTATTTCCGGGACGAAAGGTTCGGGTGCGGTCTTTTTTAGTGGATGCGCATTGCAGTGTGTGTATTGTCAGAATACGAAGATTGCACATGGACATGTGGGAAAAGAAGTTGATGATGGACGCCTTAGAGAAATTCTTTTAGAACTGCAGGGACAAGGTGCAAATAATATCAATTTTGTGACACCGGGACAGTATGCATTGCATATTATAAAAGCAGTGGAAGAGGCAAGAAATGAGGGACTTAGGATTCCGATTGTTTACAATACAAGTAGTTATGAAAAAGTGGATGTGTTAAAACGTTTAGAAGGTATTGTGGATGTTTATTTGCCGGATTTTAAATACTTTGATCCTGTTTTGGCCAAGAAGTATTCACATGCAAAAGATTATCCAGAGGTTGCCAAAAAAGCGATTGCCGAAATGGTAAGACAACAGCCGAAACAACTTTTTTATCCGGAAGGAAGTTTGGCTAGTTCAGCAGTCGAAAAAGATGAAATCGAAGATAATGATTTGATTGCAAAGGGAGTAATTGTAAGACAGCTTTTACTTCCGGGGCAATTAGAAGATTCAAAAAATATTTTATCTTTTTTGCATAAAACTTATGATGATCGCATATATATAAGTATGATGAGCCAATTTACTCCACTTTCTCATGTACAGGATTATCCGGAACTAAATCGAAAAGTCACGGATGAGGAGTATGAAGCATATCTCGATTTTGCATTTGATCTTGGAATCGAAAAGGGATTTTTGCAGGAAGGTGATGTGGCAGATGAGAGTTTTATTCCACATTTTGACGGCGAAGGAGTGTAATTCTACAAGATATGGTAGAACGCGAAAAAAGAAAGAAAATATGAAAAAAGTACTAGATTTTTGCATAGATAAGTAGTACTATAGTAACATAAAAACACAGAAAGGAAGCGCTATGAAAAAGGTTAATCGTGACAGACCTCAGATTTTAATCGAGTGTCCTAATACAATTTTTCATCTTTTTGTAGAGAATGAAGATGAGCTTTCGAAAATTGAAATCTTTATGAATAATATTCGCACGGTTAAAAGTCTTAGCCTTTTGGATATTTATCATTGGTGTAATCGTCAGGGGATTGCCTACGATACTTCCTTTAATTATCATAAAGAGTTTACATTTGGCAGAACGTTTAAAGCGTACTACAATTATACAAAACAAAAGTTTAAATACCAGCTTGGATATGGTTTGGCATAAACACAATTTTAAAACCTTCCCTAGTAAAAAGGATGTGCAGTTTTGCACATCCTTTTTTACTTGCCATGCATCATAAGAATAATTTTTCTATCGGCATTTGTCGGTAATTAAATTACCATAATACACGGAGGTATCCTCTGATAGTTGTAACTTATGAAGGATATTAGATTTTCTTAATGTTCTGCAAGTTACATAGCAATTCAGCAACAGGACGTTGCTGAAAGTCCAAGCTGAGCCCGGATGGCGAATCTTGGACGGTTGCGTGCCTTATAAAGAAATTTCTTCAGAACATTTAGAAAATATTATATCCGTAATGCAGTACAACTATCAGAGGATACCTCCGTGTATTATGGATATATACTTAGCATAGTACCGTTGGATAACTGAATTCTTATGATTTAATCATAATGGGAAAAAGCAAGCGAGACTTGAATAAAAGAGTGAGATGAAATAAAATGAGAGAAGGAAAAAAATAGAAAAAGATAGAGGAAAATGTAGATGAGATATCCGGAATTTTTACAGAAAAATGAAACCATCGGCTTTGTTGCGCCATCCTTTGGATGCGTGATTGAGCCTTATCATACTGCATTTAGAAATGCGCTAAAAAAATTTGAAGAAAAGGGTTATAAGACGAAACTTGGGCCAAACGTATACGCATCGGACGGAATTGGAAAAAGTACAACAGCAAAGAATTGTGGCGAAGAATTAAATGAAATGTATTGTGGAGAGGATACAAAGATTTTGATGTCGTGCGGTGGTGGAGAAACCATGTGCGAAGTAGTTCCATATATGGATTTTGCGAAGATGAAAGAAGCAAAACCAAAGTGGTATATCGGATTTTCTGATAATACCAATTTTGTTTTTCTTTCTGCAACGCTTATGGACACAGCGGCTGTTTATGGACCATGTGCGGCTAGTTTTGGAATGGAACCCTGGCATGCTTGTATCGAGGATGCATTTTCTTTATTAACAGGGGAACTTTCTAAAGTTTCTAATTATGATAAATGGGAAAAGGAAGGTATAAAGGATGAGGAACATCCACTTCTTCCGTATCATACGACAGAAGAGACAATACTTCGAAGATTCCCGACTGGAGATTATCAGTATGAAGCAACAGAAGAAGAGACGATTGAAATTACAGGTCGACTCATTGGTGGCTGCATGGATTGTTTGTCACATTTAGTGGGTACACGTTTTGATGAAGTAAAACAGTTTAATGAGAAATATAAAGAAGATGGTATGATCTGGTTCTTAGAAGCCTGTGAGATGAACGTGATGGAGCTTCGCAGAAGTCTTTGGCAGATGAAAGAGGCGGGATGGTTTCAGTATGTAAAAGGATTTTTATTTGGCCGTCCTTTGCTGTGTCAGGATACAGAAGAATTTGGATGTACACAATATCAGGCAATCAGTGATATTTTGGGAGAATTTCATGTTCCGATTTTTATGGATTTAGATATTGGTCATTTGCCACCAGCGATGCCATTGGTTTGCGGTGGATCTGCAGAAATTGTTTCTGCAGGAAACCACATTGAAATTGCTTACACATGGAAGTAATTATCGATTAAAATGTTTGGATGAAACATTTTGAAGGAATTTTGGGAGGGTTATATGAATACAAAACAGTTGATTGAAAGTGGGAAAGCGGTTCTTGGAATCGAATTTGGTTCTACACGAATTAAAGCAGTTTTAATAGACGAAACACATACTCCGATTGCAACGGGAGCGCATGACTGGGAGAATCAGCTTTTGGATGGAAAAATCTGGAGCTATAGTTTAGACATGATTTGGGATGGTCTTGTAGATTGCTACCAAAAGTTAGCACAGGATGTAAAAGAAAAGTATGATACAGTGATTACAAACTTGGCGGCGATTGGTTTTTCGGGAATGATGCATGGTTATATGGCGTTTGATAAAGAGGGAGAACTTCTTGTACCATTTCGAACATGGAGAAATACAATTACAAGCGAAGCTGCCTCTAAATTGACGGAAGAGTTTTCGTTTAATATTCCACAAAGATGGAGTATTGCGCATTTGTATCAGGCTATTTTAAATGGGGAAGAGCATGTAGAAAAAATTGATTATGTGACAACGTTAGCAGGATATATTCATTGGAAACTTACGGGTCAAAAAGTGCTTGGAGTAGGCGAAGCTTCGGGAATGTTTCCAATTGATGCAAAGACACGTGATTATGATGCTACAATGCTTGCACAGTTTCAAAGTTTGGATGAAGTGGCGAAATTTAAGTGGAAAATAAGAGATGTTCTTCCAAAGGTTTTAGTTGCAGGAACACAAGCGGGAACATTGACAAAAGAAGGCGCAAAACTTTTAGATCCTTCGGGAACATTGCAGGCGGGAATTCCACTTGCTCCACCGGAAGGAGATGCGGGAACGGGTATGACAGCCACAAATTCAGTCGCAGTTCGAACAGGGAATGTTTCGGCTGGAACTTCTGTGTTTGCCATGTTTGTTTTGGAAGAAAACTTAAAGAAAGTGCATGAAGAGATTGATATCGTTACAACTCCTGTTGGAGATAATGTAGCGATGGTGCATTGCAACAATTGTACATCGGATTTAAATGCATGGGTTGGTCTGTTTGAAGAGTTTGCCGACCTTTTTGGAATGCAAATAAATATAAATGATATTTATGAAAAACTATATAAAAATGCGTTGCTTGGAGAAAAGGACTGTGATGGTTTGGTTGCTTTTAACACGTACTCTGGAGAACCCGTGATTGGAACAAATGAAGGTCGACCAATGTTTGTAAGACAACCAGATGCAAAGATGAACCTTGCAAATTTCTTCCGTACACATCTATATGCATCACTTGCTACACTTAAGATTGGATGTGACATTTTATTTAAAGAAGAAAATGTAAAAGTAGATACAATTTTAGGTCATGGTGGATTGTTCAAAACCGAAGGCGTGGGACAGAGTATACTTGCGGCTGCAATGAATGCACCGGTTTCTGTTATGACGACAGCTGGTGAAGGTGGACCATGGGGAATGGCTGTGCTTGCAGCATATATGGTTTACAAAAATGAGAAAGAATCATTAGCTGACTATTTAGACGAGAAAGTCTTTAAGGGAGAAAAGGGAAGTGTATTAGAACCAAATGAAGAGGATGTAAAAGGTTTTGATGCATATATTAAGAGATATCAAGCAGCAATTAAAATACAAAATGTTGCAATTGAAACGCTTGGAAATTGACATAATTAGGAATTAGTTTTGCTAAAATAATTGGAGAAATCAAATGTTAGAGAATTTAAAAAGACAAGTATACGAAGCAAATATGGAATTACCCCGATACGGTTTGGTAACTTTTACATGGGGAAATGTAAGTGCCATTGACCGGGAAAGTGGATTGTTTGTGATTAAGCCATCAGGTGTTGATTATGACAAACTTACCCCGGAAGATATGGTGGTTATGGATCTAAATGGAAACAAAGTAGAAGGAAAATATAAGCCATCATCGGATACAGCTACTCATTTGGAAATCTATAAAGCATTTCCAGAAGTGGGAGGAGTCGTGCATACACATTCTTCTTACGCAACAAGCTGGGCACAGGCAGGAATTGGAATCCCTTGTTATGGTACTACACATGCAGATTATATGTATGGGGAAATCCCATGTGTTCGTTGCTTGACAAAAGAAGAAATCGATGGCGCGTATGAAGAAAATACGGGACATTTGATTGTAAATGAATTTCGTCGTATGAATATTGATCCTATGGCGATGCCAGCGGTACTTTGTAAAAATCATGGTCCATTTGCATGGGGAAAAGATGCAAACGAAGCGGTACATAATGCTGTTGTTTTAGAAGAAGTTGCAAAAATGGCATATCGTGCAAGAATGATTAATCCGCAGGTAAAACCAGCACCACAGGAGCTTCAAGATAAACATTATTATCGTAAACATGGTGAAAATGCATATTACGGACAAAACTAATTAGAACGGGAGTGTTTTTATGATTTATTCTTTTGCAGAATTTTTATGGATATTTTTTGTCTATTCGTTTATTGGATGGGTATTAGAGTCAATTGTTTCTGATATTAAAAATAGAAAATTGGTAAACAGAGGTCTTGTAAATGGACCGTTTTGTGTGATTTATGGTTTTGCAGCAGTTGCAATTTCATTTGGGTTACACGAATTGCACGGATTTTGGTTATTTTTAATATCTGCAGTTATTGCTACCGTTGTCGAATGGATTGGTGGTCATGTGATTGAATCCATGTATCATGAACGTTGGTGGGATTACTCAGGTATAAAATACAATTTAGACGGATATATTTGTCTTCCAGTTTCGATTCTTTGGGGTATTTTTGGCTGGGTTGGAATTACATTTGGAAATAAATTTTTCATATTCCTGTTTGAGCTTGTACCAGACATAGTCGGCATTATCGTTGTATGGGCATTGATGAGTGTATTACTTCTAGATTTGTTTGCAACTGTTTACATTTTGTCTGGCCGAACAAAGATGGCAGATCAGATGATAAAAGCAGATGAGTGGCTATCAGGTATTAGTTCAACGCTTAGTCGTGCGATTTGTAAACAGGTAGACAAACGTATTAAGAAGGCTTATCCAAAGGCTGTTTATAATGAAAAGCTTGCAAAGAAAAAAGAGAAATCTTCTGTATTTGCGGAAGGATGTAGTTTTTACAAGATTTTTCTTTTGTTTGTAATCGGGTCGTTTCTTGGCGACTTGACGGAAACCATTTTCTGTAGATTGACAGCAGGAGTTTGGATGAGTAGAAGTAGTCTTGTCTGGGGACCATTTAGTGTGGTTTGGGGGCTTGCGATTGCACTTGTTACCTGGATGCTATACAAGTATAAAGATTATTCGAGCTCTTTTATGTTTTGCATAGGGACACTTCTTGGCGGAAGTTATGAATATCTTTGTAGTGTGTTCACAGAAATTTTCTTTGGAAAAATCTTTTGGGATTATAGTGGAATGCGTTTTAATCTTGGTGGAAGAATCAATCTTTTGTATTGCTTTTTCTGGGGGATTGCAGCGGTTGTATGGTTTAAAGTTTTATACCCCAAAGTATCAAAATGGATTGAGAAAATTCCAAAGAAACAAGGAACGATTATTACCTGGGTGCTTGTAGTATTTATGGTATGTAATGTAGTAGTTTCGGGACTTGCACTAATACGATATGACAAGCGAAGTAAGGGAGAAATGCCTTATGGCGCAGTAGGGGAATTATTAGATGAACGTTTTCCAGATCTTCGCATGGAAAAAATATACCCAAATGCAAAATCGGTAGAATAGGAGTTTTTATATGAACAAGTATGACGTGTTTCAAGAAATGATAGAAAAGTCGAATTCCATAGTGTTTTTTGGAGGAGCAGGAACATCAACAGATTGTGGACTGCCAGATTTTCGTGGCACAAACGGTTTATATTCAGGAGAAAAGGAAAAACAGTATGCATATCCACCGGAAACGATGTTAAGTCATACTTTTTATGAAAGACATACGGAAGAGTTCTTTGATTTTTACCGTAACGAAATGATTTTTGATTGGGCAAAGCCAAACGAATTTCATGAGAAATTGGTTGCGCTTGAAAAGAGCGGAAAGTTAAAAGCGATCGTGACACAAAATATTGATTCTTTGCATCAAAAAGCAGGAAGTCAAAATGTAATAGAGTTACATGGTAGTACAGCAAGAAATTATTGTACATGTTGTCACAAATTTTTTGATGAGGCATTTGTAAAGAATTACGATGGTGTCCCACGCTGTGATGAATGTGGAGCGGTAGTTAAACCAGATGTTGTTTTATATGAAGAGAGCCTTTCGGATGCATCTGTATCGAATGCAATTCGTGCAATTAGTCAGGCAGATATGCTTATCGTGGCAGGAACCTCGTTATCTGTGTATCCTGCGGCGATGTATATTGATTATTTTACAGGGGATAATCTTGTAATTATCAACAAACAGCCAACTCCGCGTGATAAGCATGCAGAGTTGGTGTTTGCAGAGAGTGTAACGGATGTGTTTTCACATTTGGATTTATAAACTATAACTCAGAGTCTTCGAGGTCTCTTACTCGTTTCTTGTATACTTCTGCAAAACATGATGAATGATGAAGCTATTTCTGTGATATTTATAGGAAGGAGAAGTTATGAAGTCAAATAGAGGTTTATGGATTATAATCTTTATCTTGTCCATCTGCTTAGCCTTTGCTTCTGGGGTGATTGTTGGAATGATTCTTTCTAAAGATGAGACAACGAAACAAGAAGTGAAAGTGGATGTGCAAACAGAATCAGAAGATAAATCTAAACAGGATGTATTAAATGGGGATGAAGATGAGAATCATACAGACACAGAAAGTCTAAAGGATTCAAAAGATGATGTAGGACAGAGTGTATCTGGGGGACTTTCTGTAAGAGATGGAAAGTTGGTTGACCAAGATGGGAATCCTATAATGCTACGTGGGATTAGTACGCATGGTCTAAGCTGGTATCCACAATATGTAAATAAAGATACGTTTACATTTTTGAGAGATTCTTATGGAGTTAATTTGATAAGACTTTCTATGTATACCGCTGAGTATAATGGATATTGCACGGGAGATGACACAAATCGACAAAACTTAGAACAACTTGTTTCCAGCGGAGTGGATTATGCAACAGAACTTGGAATGTATGTCATTATTGACTGGCATACTTTAAGCGATAATAATCCATTGCAGAATAAAGAACAGGCAAAAGCGTTTTTCTCACAAATGAGTAGTAAATATCAGTCTTATGAAAATGTGATCTATGAAATATGTAATGAACCAAATGGCACGTCGTGGCAGGATATAAAAACCTATGCTGAGGAAGTGATACCAGTTATTCGTCAAAATGATAAAGATGCGGTAATTCTTGTGGGAACACCAAACTGGTGCCAGTATCTAAATGAAGCGGCGGCGGATCCTTTGGATGATGAAAATGTAATGTATACGCTTCACTTCTACGCAGCAACTCATAAAGATGATTTGAGAAATACTTTGCAAACTGTTTTGGAACAGAATCTTCCTGTTTTTGTAAGTGAGTTTGGGACTAGTGAAGCAAGTGGAAATGGAAACATTGACATTGATTCAGCGAATATATGGATTTCACTTTTGGAAGAAAATCAAATAAGCTATGTACTTTGGAATTTATCAAATAAGGACGAAGCATCTGCTTTCTTAAAACCGGAATGTCAAAAGACAACTGGTTTTACGGAAGATGATTTGTCGGATGAAGGGAAATGGTACGTGGGTGTCTTGAAATAATTAAAAACAAAAAGAATGTATCGGATTTGATACATTCTTTTTTGTTTACACCACCTTTCGGTGTTAGTATGCGCAGATTGAAAACAAATATACAGGTGTGAGGTTTGTTGTACACCATATCATTATACTGAGAAATATAAAAGATAGATAATCACGAAATGATATGGAGGGAATGACAATGAAAACAATAAATTTTGAAACACTACTTTTTATGGCAATTATTTCTATTTTTGGAGCGATAGGGATGGTTGCCTTTTTTCTGGGAATTATGGGTGATCGAATGGCAAATGCAGATGGTGGAACTTTGCTTGGAATGGTAGTAGGTTTTACAGGAATTTTCTTCTCTATCCTTTGTATAGAAAGAATCCGTTCAGATGAAAAAGGGAAAGAAAAGAGGAATGTACGCAAAATATTGTAGATTTTAGAGAAATTTTAGAGATTAAGTACTAGATTTAGATTGACGCATGTTTTTAAATTCATTATAATTATCTTGGGAAAATTTTCATTTGATATTTACATAAAAGGATGATTTAAATGAGAAGAACAAGAATTAAAAAATGTAACATACTGTTTTCTTTATTATTTATATTTACACTCTTTCTTGTATGGAGTGGTTCAATAGAAAAGACTTATGCATATACACCGAAATCAGCGGTGACGGTTTCGGCGCCAGGGGTTTTAGTAGAAACCAAAGTATCACCATCTATGTCGGCAGCAAAAAAGCGTGGATTTTATAGTGGGAAACCACTTACTTTATTGAGCGAAACAATAGGGGATGATGGCTATGTTTGGTATTTGGCGGAATATGCATTAGCAAGCAATGGTGCAATTGAATCTTCTTATATTCGTTCGGATTTTGTTCAGATTACTGGAGAAGTTTCAGGAGGAGATACAGGAGGAGATACAGGAGTTACTCCACCACCAAGTGAGACTACAGGGAATGTATATGCAACCGCGATTTGTAATGGGATAAATGTTAATATTCGTTCGAAAGCAGGAACAGGAGCAGATTGTCAGAAACTGGTTGCGGTAAATGTTGGACAAACGATGGATGTGTTTGGAGAAACAACAGTTGGTGGAAATGTCTGGTACAATGTAACTTGTAATGTTGGTGGAACGACGTATACAGGTTGGATTATTGGATTGTTCATCGATATTACACCAATAAATGTTGATGTTTCGGGTGATTTTGCGACAAGTTTAAGAAATGCAGGATTTCCAGAAAGTTATATTCCAAGCTTGGTTTCGTTACATAATAAATATCCAAATTGGCAGTTTCAACCAGTGATCACAGGACTTGATTGGAATACAGTCATTGCAACTGAGAGTGTTGGTGGACGAAATATGGTTCATACAACAGCAAATGATTCGATGAAATCAACGGATTCGCGTTATTACAATTGGAATACAAACTCCTGGGTTATTTTAGATGGAAGCTCATGGGTTGCTGCGGGTTCAGAATATATAGCATATTGTATGGACCCAAGAAACTTCTTAAATGAAAGTAGTATTTTTCAGTTCGAAAGTTTAAGTTATAGTCCAACTCAAAATCTTGCAGGTGTGCAAGCAATTTTAAATGGTACATTTATGCAAAATAATGTAACAGATACGGATGGAACTACACTAAACTATGCAGATGCATTTCTTAAGATAGGACAAGAAACAAATGTAAGTCCTTATCATTTGGCTTCTCGTGTTCGTCAAGAACAGGGTGCTGGGACAAGTAGTTTGATTTCAGGAACATATCCAGGATATGAAGGCTATTTCAACTACTTTAACTTTGGCGCAGCAGGAAGCGGAGATAAGGCTGTTATTACAAATGGTTTGAATTATGCTAGAGCAAGAGGGTGGAATACAAGATACAAATCACTTTCGGGGGGAGCTTCATTACTTGGACAAAATTATATTAGTGTAGGACAGGATACTCTTTATTTCCAGAAGTTTAATGTGGTAAATAAAAACAATTTATATGGACATCAGTACATGGCAAATGTTACAGCTGCCATTACAGAAGGACAAAAAATTGCAACTGCATATTCTGATAAATCGCAGTCTTTTGTGTTTAAGATACCAGTATATAGTAACATGCCGGCAACAGCAGTTGCCTTTACAGCAAGCGGCAATCCAAATAATTATTTAAGCTCTCTTACTATCTCTGGAGTGACATTAACTCCTGGATTTTCAAGTACAACAAATTCATATTCTGCAATTGTACCAAATTCAGTTAGCAGTGTAAGTGTTTCGGCTACATCTGTTGCATCGACATCCGGAATCAGTGGGACTGGAACGTATAATTTGGCGGTTGGAAACAATACGATTCAAGTAAAATGTACATCGCAAAGTGGTGTAACAAATACTTATACGATTTCAATTGTAAGAAAAGGTAATTCATCAGTTACAACAAGTGAATATTCATTGAAATCTGATAAGTATTCAATTGGGGCGAATGTGACAGGAATTGCGCCAGGAACTTCTGCAACAGATTTTTTGAATAGCATTAATGCAAGCGGCGACGGTGTGACTATTAAAGTATTAAATGCATCGGGAACTGAAACAACAGGAAAAGTGGGGACAGGAACACAGTTGGCGGTTTATGTAAATGGAACATTAAAGGGAACGCACACCGTTGTTGTTTATGGGGATGTAAACGGAGATGGAGAAGTCAATATTTTGGATATGATTAAATTGAATCGACAAATTGTTGGTAAGTCATCCTTGTCAGGTTGCTATTTAGAAGCAGGAGATGCAAATCATAAAGGTGATGGAATAAATATTATGGATATGATTGTTCTTAATAATCATATTATTGGAAAATCAACAATTTCTCAGTAGGTGAAAGTATGAAAAAAAGTGTTAGTTTATTATTATCAATTACGTTGTTTTTAGCGGTACTATTTGTGCCTAATATGACGGTAAAAGCGGAAAATGTAACGTTAAGTTTAAGCGCATCTTCAATAAATATTGGTGATTCGGTTACGGCTACAGTTTCGGTTCCATCAGGATATGCCGCTACAGTTCTTTTAAATTGGAGCGGAAATGTGGAAGGTGGTGGAAATTCGGCTACATACAATATTGGTGATGCGGCAGGTCAGCCTAATTCAGCATCTGTAACATTAAAAGCAACTGGTGAAGGAACAATCGCGATTACTGCAGAAGTGTTGTTTGCAGGTGATGCTGATGCGAATGAAGTCACAATGGGAGGAGCATCTGCAACTGTAACCGTAGCAAACGCAGTTTCGGAACCACAGACTCCTTCTGGCGGAGATGGTGGAGATGGTGGTTCGTCCGAACCAGCTTTATCAGGAGATAATAGTTTATCATCTCTTATTATTTCACCAGGTAAATTATCTCCAGCATTTAAGTCTGGAACAAAAAGCTATACAGCTAGAGTGGCAAATGATGTTACCAGTATTGCAGTTTCTGCAAAACCAACAAATGCAAATGCAACAGTTACAGCGGTATCAGGAAATACAGATTTAGAAGTTGGTGAAAATACAGTAACCATTACTGTAAAAGCGGAAAATGGTGTAACTTCAAAATATACAATTATTGTAACTCGTGTAAATGAAGGCGAATTGGTTGACGAAGATGAGACAGGGGAAACAAATGAAGAAGACGCTGTGTTTGAGGTAAACGGCGTTAAGATGACACCTTCACAGGAGATTGATGAAGAGAGCCTTCCGGATGATTTTAGTTTATCGACAATTTTTTTAGGAAACGTAGAATATGCATGTGCTATTTTTGACAAAGGTGATTTGGTGCTTCTTAATTTAGAAGCCGAAGATGGAGAACTTGGTGGCTTTTATGTATATGATAAAGACCAGAATGCGGTATATCCATTTGTAAAACTTCAGTCAGAAATGGGATATATTATTGTTCTTATGCCAGCGGTAGAAGGTATTCCAACAGGAATGGTAGAAAAGAGCTTGGCAATTGAAGGAAAAGGAATTGTAACTGCATATCAAAAAGAAGCTGCTGAAGAAGAAAATAGTGCATTCTATTTGCTTTATGCAATTAACCATAATGGGGAAGAAAAATGGTATGAGTATGATGCAGAAGAAGGTACTTTCTTAAGATATATTGAAGAAGTAGAAACAGTCGAAGAAGAACTTGTAGAAAATAATGATCCAGAATTAGAAAAACAGATTAAAGAATTAGAAAATAGAAACCGTATTATGATGTTGGTTGGAATTTTCATAATCGTATTATTCTTGATTATTATTGTGAATCTTCTTTTATTCTACCGTAAGAAAGATGATGATGAAGAAGATGAGGATTCTGAATTAGAAGAGAACGAAAGTGAAGAAGATTTAGAAGAAAAAGATAAGGACGAGTCATCTAAAATTGACCTCGTAGATTTGGAATTTGAAGAAATTACGTTAGAGGATGAAATTTATGATGAAGAAGAATCTACAGATGAAGGCGTAGAAGATGACGATGATGAAGTAGAAGTGGAATTCTATGAAATGGAGCCAGAAGTAGAAGACGACGATGATGAAGTAGAAGTGGAATTTTATGAAATGGAACCAGAAGTAGAAGATGATGATGAAATTGAAGTAGAATTCTATGAAATGGAACCAGAAAATGTTGTAGAGGAAAGCAAAGAAGAAATTAAAGAAGAGTTTGCAGATAGTGATGAAATTGATCCAGAGGCAATTTTGGCTGCGGCTCTTGCTCAATTAGAAGAAGAATTTGAGGATGATGAATCAGACAAGAAAAAAGATGATTCGGATGATATAGAATTCCTTGATTTATAAAATGAAGTAATGTGGAGGCTTGAGTTTTGAAACAGTATACAGATAAAGCAAAAAGGGTGATTGATATTGCAAATCGCCTCTCCAGAAGTATGAAATATAACTATGTCGGAACAGAGCATATCTTAGCAGCGATGCTTAAAGAAGGAACTGGTGTAGCGGCAGAAGTTTTAAAAGCAAACGGAGTAGAATTAGATAAACTTCTTGAAATGATTGAAAAGCTGATTTCTACTGGAGAAGATGTAATTGTAGCAGAAAGAGATGGGTATTCTCCAAGAACACAAAGAGTTTTGGAGAAGGCCTCTGAAGAGGCAGAACGTTTCTATTGTGATAAGATAGGAACGGAGCATCTTTTGCTTGCAATTATTCGTGAAGGAGATTGCGCAGCATCAAGACTTTTAAATACAATGAATGTAAATGTTCAAAAACTTTACATTGAATTGATGGGTGCAATGGGCGAAGACCCTAATGCCCACAAAGATGATTTGCGAAAAGGTGCAGAGGGGATGCGTTCTGCAACTCCAACGTTGGATAAGTATTCAAGAGATTTGACAGAAATGGCTCGCATGGGCGAACTTGATCCTGTGGTTGGAAGAAAACATGAGATGGAACGATTGATTCAAATTTTGTGTCGCAGAAGTAAGAATAATCCATGTTTTATTGGTGAACCAGGTGTTGGTAAAACAGCAATTGTAGAAGGTTTAGCTCAGAGTCTTGTGGATGGAACAGTTCCTCAATTAATGGAAGGGAAACGTTTAGTTTCTTTAGATATGTCTGGTCTTGTTGCGAAATCAAAATATCGTGGTGAGTTCGAAGAAAGAATTAAAGCTGTTATTAATGAAGTGATTGCAGCTGGGAATATTCTTTTGTTTATTGATGAGCTTCATACGATTATTGGGGCTGGCGGAGCAGAAGGCGCTTTGGATGCATCTAATATTTTAAAACCTGCATTATCACGTGGTGAGATTCAGGTGATTGGTGCGACCACGATTGAAGAGTATCGTAAATATATTGAGAAAGATACAGCACTTGAAAGACGTTTTCAGCCTATTCAGGTGGATGAACCAAGTGAAGAAGAAACGATTGAAATCTTAAATGGATTACGTAGCATTTATGAAAAGCACCATCAGGTAGTAATTACCGATGAAGCAATTGAAGCTGCTGTAAAACTATCAAGCAGATATATCAATGATCGTTTCTTGCCAGATAAAGCAATTGATTTAATGGATGAGGCCTCATCACGCGCACGTCTTGGTCTTATTACAGATAGTGATGTGATGAAGAATTTGCGAAATGAGATTGCAAAGGCAGAAGTTGGAATGGAAGATGCTCTTCGCGCGGGTGATTTAGAAGCAGTGCGTGTATGGAAAGCAGAAAAGGAAGTATTAGAAAAAGATTACGAAAAACGTCAAAAGAAGAATCGCAAGGTTCCAAAGAATCGTATTCCACAGATTAAGGAAAACGATATTGCAGATGTAATTGCAGGATGGACAAAGATTCCGGTAAGTAAGCTTACGGAAAGTGAAGCTTCTCGTTTACAGAAATTGGAATCTGTTTTACAGAAACGTGTCATTGGACAGGAAGAAGCAGTAACGGCTGTTTCAAAAGCAGTTCGAAGAGGTCGTGTAGGACTAAAAGATCCAAAACGTCCAATTGGTTCGTTCCTTTTCCTTGGACCAACTGGTGTTGGAAAGACAGAGGTATCAAAAGCATTAGCAGAAGCAGTTTTTGGACAGGAAGATGCTATGGTTCGCGTTGATATGTCTGAATACATGGAAAAACACAGTGTGTCGAAAATGATTGGTTCTCCACCAGGTTATGTAGGGCATGAAGATGGTGGACAGCTAAGTGAGAAAATCAGAAGAAATCCGTTCTCTGTAATTTTGTTTGATGAAATTGAAAAAGCACATCCAGATGTGTTTAACATTTTGTTACAAGTGTTAGATGATGGACATATTACAGACTCACAAGGTCGAAAAGTAGATTTTAAAAATACGATTATTATCATGACATCAAATGCAGGTGCACAATCGATTATTGAACCAAAAAAACTTGGATTTGGAAGTGTTGATGATGAGAAGAAAGACCATGATTTTATGAAAAATGGAGTGATGGAAGAAGTTCGACGCATTTTTAAACCAGAGTTTTTAAATCGAATTGATGAAACAATTGTATTTAGAGCGCTAAATAAAGCTGACATGAAGAAGATTGTTTCTATTCTTACAAAAGATTTGGAAAAACGTTGCAAAAATCAGCTTGGTATTGAACTTGTGATTCGTGATACTGCAAAAGAATATGTAGTAGAAAAATCATTCGATAGAAAATATGGTGCAAGACCATTGAAACGTAAGATACAAGAAGTAATTGAAGATCGTCTTGCGGAAGAAATTATCAAAGGGAATATTAAAGCTGGAGATAAGGTTATAATTGCAACAAAAAATAAAGAAATTAGTTTTACAAAAGCATAATACTTCTTTATAATAAGAATATAAGAAATGAAGGCGCATTACAGGAGGATAAAAATGGCCGTGATTAGTGAATTAATCCGCAACGAGTCGGATGGAACATTAAGCTTTGGTGATTATTCATTAGCAGCAAAAGCAAAATTAGATAACTTTGTACATGCAGGAGATGTATACAAAGTAAAGACATTTAGTGAAATTACAAAGTTAGAAAGAAATGGTTTATTCGTTTATGAATCAGTACCTGGTACTGCTGTAAACAATTTCGCTGAGGCGGAAGATAGTGTAAGTTTTTGTGTAGAAGGAAATACAGATGCACAGATTACATTAGGTCTTGCAGAAGAAACTGAATATGAAGTAGAAGTTGATCAGGCGGTTGTTGGCACAATGAAGACTAATTTAAGTGGAAAGCTTAGCATTAGTGTTGAACTTGCAGATGCACAGAGTGTTGCAATTAAAGTGATCAAAAAATAAGCGAATAATTTTATATCGTATTATTGCCCGACCTTTTTGGTCGGGCTTTCGTTTCTTTATATTCGTATATGAATGAGTGAAACTATATAAGTGAATATATAAAGAATAGTATAGAAGAAAAAGAGAGGGGAATGAAAATGGCGAAGGGAAAAACTACCATATATTTCTGCCAACAGTGTGGATTTGAGTCGTCAAAATGGATGGGACAATGTCCGGGATGTAAAGAATGGAATAGCTTTGTGGAAGAAGTTGTAGATAAAAAAACAATAAGTGCATCAGGAAAAACCAAAAGTTCAAAAGAACAGGCAATTCCTGTGTCGTTATCAGAGATTTCTACCACAGAAGAAAATCGTTCTACAACAGATTTGAAAGAATTAGATAGAGTTCTTGGTGGCGGTATTGTAAAAGGCTCTCTTGTTTTGGTGGGTGGTGATCCGGGAATAGGAAAATCTACATTGTTATTACAAGTGTGTCGTAATCTTTCTAAACAAAAGAAAAATGTACTTTATATTTCTGGAGAAGAGTCGTTACAGCAAATTAAAATTAGAGCACAAAGAATAGGTGACTTTGAAGATAGTCTGCAATTATTATGCGAGACAAATTTGGATACGATAAGAGAAGTGATTGAAAGAAAGAAGCCGGAAATTGTAATTATTGACTCGATACAGACAATGTATAATGAAAATGTAGGTTCTGCTCCAGGAAGTGTATCACAAGTGCGTGAATCGACTGCTGTATTTATGCAGATTGCAAAGGGACTTGGAATTACTATTTTTATCGTTGGCCATGTAACAAAAGAAGGTGTGGTGGCTGGACCACGTGTTTTGGAACATATGGTAGATACTGTTTTATATTTTGAAGGAGACAGACATGAGTCATACCGTATCTTAAGAGGTGTTAAAAATAGATTTGGATCTACAAATGAAATTGGGGTATTTGAAATGCGAGGTGAAGGGTTAGTAGAGGTAGAAAATCCTTCGGAGTTTATGTTAAGCGGAAAACCACAAGGGGCATCCGGATCTGTTGTTGCATGTTCAATGGAAGGGACACGTCCAATTTTACTTGAGATACAGGCACTTGTTTGCCATAGCTTCTATAATAATCCAAGAAGAACCGCAAATGGAACTGATTATAATAGAGTAAACTTATTGATGGCGGTGCTTGAGAAACGATTGGGATTAACACTATCTGATTGTGATGCATATGTAAATATTGCAGGTGGAATTCGAATGAATGAACCAGCAATCGATTTGGGAATTGTATTGGCGATTATTTCAAGTAAAAAGGATATTGTGATTCCAGAAAAAACAATTTGTTTCGGTGAAGTAGGATTGAGTGGAGAAGTGCGCGCGGTAAGTATGGCACAGCAAAGAGTGTTAGAAGCAAAGAAGTTAGGTTTTGATTCTTGTATTCTTCCAAAAGTATGTATGTCTTCATTAAAAGGAATAGAGGGAATACGTTTGATTGGTGTTTCTAATGTACAAGAAGCGTTCTCGGCGATTGCCAGAGAATAATCATGCATAAGTGACTTGGAAAAAGAAAAAGATAAATTGTGTGATAAAAACAGACAATTCAGATAATAATGATAAAATTCGACAATTATTCTTCTTTTGAAAAAAGTACATTTATGTGTTGACTTTGCTGTGGGGGCATGATAATATAATCGAGCTGACAGCGAAGCGCATTGATTTGGAGACTTACATCAGCAACAAAATATTTTCAGATTGTAAAAATGAGATAATTGTTTGAATTGTTTCAACAGTTTGAAAAAAATTAAAAAAGTTCTTGACAAACCCAAATGAGTTTGGTAAGATAAGCAAGTCGCAACAAACAAGAGCGACAACGAACCTTGATAATTAAACAGTGAAAAACCTTGAAAGATTCAATGAGAAAA
>JAXJUI010000083.1:0-6624 GCA_036309165.1 Agathobacter sp.
TGGAAACTAACACAAAAAGTTGCAGAAAAAACAACTGCATATTATGAAACAGAAAATAACTTACTTTCACATATAGAGCTTGTAGATAACGAATTATATAATCTATATATGGAAACGCAAAACTCCGGAACATTTCTTTCGGACGCAAATACAATAATTACAAACACCAGTTGCGATTCCTCCTTTGAACATAGTTATCAAATGGAGGAACATGAAGACTATCTCACTGTAAAATATAGTTTTCCCATGACAGAAACACAGACTTTAGAAGCTGAGATTAAAATCTCATATCCTTCTAATAGTACACAATCATTTATTGAAATCATGTCATGGAAAACAAGAAGTGAAACTTCAACAATAGATGGAAATTCAAATCTAAATGTAATTGGGAATTAACATGGAGAAAGGATAAATTTAAAACAATGAACGCAAAGAAAATTTTAGAAGAAGCAACAAAAAGTGGCGCATCCGATATTTTTATTATCGCAGGACGTCCTCTTACTTATAAATCTAAAGGAGTTATGGAAACATTAAATGATATCAAAATGCTTCCAAAAGAAACACAGGATTTTGTGAGTGAAATCTACAATTTAGCAGAAAGAGATATTAAATCTTTTGAAGAAACTGGAGATGACGATTTTTCATTTGCGATTCCTGGCGTATCAAGATTCCGTGTCAGCACATTTAAACAGCGTGGTTCTTATTCTGCAGTTATTCGTGTAATCTGTTTTGAACTTCCACACTATTCACAGCTTGGTATTCCTGATGCTGTAATGGACCTGGCAAACACACATAACGGTATGGTTCTTGTTACAGGTCCTGCTGGAAGTGGTAAATCCACCACTCTGGCTTGTATCATCGATAAGATCAATAAAGAGCGCGAGGAACATATTATTACCCTTGAAGACCCTCTTGAGTTTCTCCATCGTCATGAAAAGAGCATTGTATCTCAAAGAGAAATCAGCACCGATACGGATAGCTATTTGACTGCTCTTCGCGCAGCATTAAGACAAAGCCCGGATGTCATTCTCCTTGGTGAAATGCGTGACTATGAAACAATAAATACAGCTGTAACGGCCGCAGAAACTGGTCATTTAATTTTTTCATCACTCCATACCATTGGAGCTGCCAATACAATCGACCGTATCATCGATGCATTCCCTGCAACACAACAACATCAGATTGCAGTGCAGTTAGCATCGGTACTCCAGGCTGTTGTAAGTCAAAAGCTCATCCCTTCCATTAACGGAGAAATGGTTCCTGCTTTTGAAATTATGGTACTTACTCCAGCAATACGTAATCTGATTCGCGAAAGAAAAGTACATCAAATTGATGGTATCATATATACTTCTGCTGCAGAGAATATGATTGCGATGGATACAAGTATCTACAATCTTTACAAAGCCGGCGTCATTGATAAACACACTGCAATCTCAGAAGCCGTAAATCAGGATATGATGCAAAAAAGAATTCAGTTATAAATTTATTATGGTTTATAAACAAAACAACCTCCAGCGCTAAATTTTCATAGCACTGGAGGTTTCTTTTATCTTACCTATAAATATGATTCAACTACTTAACAAGTAATGATTTTCCTGTCATTTCAGCTGGCTGTTCTAATTCCATGATTTCAAGTAATGTTGGAGCGATATCTGCAAGACATCCGCCTTCGCGAAGTGACCAGTTTGGTTCTCCGTTTACAAGAATAAATGGAACTGGATTTGTTGTATGAGCTGTATGTGGTTTTCCTGTTTCATAATCTACCATCTTTTCAGCATTACCGTGGTCAGCACAGATAAACATTACACCGTTTACATCTTTTACAGCCTGTACTGCATCCCCAACAAGCGCATCTACTCTTTCTACTGCTGCTACCGCTGCTGGAATCACACCTGTATGCCCAACCATATCTGGATTTGCAAAGTTGATTACGATTACATCATATTTGCCAGATTTGATTGCTTCTACTAAATCCATTCCAACTTCTGGAGCACTCATTTCAGGTTTTAGATCATATGTTGCAACATCTTTTGGAGAATTTACCAATAAACGGAATTCTTCTTTGTTTGGATCTTCTACACCACCGTTGAAGAAGAATGTTACATGTGCATATTTTTCTGTTTCAGCAAGACGTAACTGTTTCTTTCCACATTTAGCAAGGTATTCACCAAATGTATTTGTAATAGATTCTTTTTCAAATGCAATCACTTTGTTAGGAATTGTTTCATCATAATCCTTAAAGCATACAAATGTTGTTTTAAGGAAATCTCTTTGGAATCCTTCAAATTTATCATCACAGAATGCTCTTGTAATTTCGCGAGCACGGTCTGGACGGAAGTTAAAGAAGATAACAGAATCATTTTCTTTTACAACAGACAATGGTTTTCCATCCTCTACAATAACAGTTGGAAGAACAAATTCATCTGTAACACCTTCTTTGTAAGATGCTTCCATTGCTTCTACTGCACTAGTTGCCTGGATTCCTTCACCTTTTACAAGAGAATTATATGCTTTTTCTACACGATCCCAGTTGTTATCACGGTCCATTGCATAGTAACGTCCTGAAAGTGATGCCACTTTACCAACACCAATTTCTTTCATTTTTGCCTCTAATGTTGCAACAAAATCTTTTCCTGAAGCAGGTGGTGTATCACGTCCATCCAAAAATGCATGAACATATACATTTTCTACTCCGTTTTTCTTTGCAAGTTCAAGCAATCCATAAACATGTTCAATGTGGCTATGAACACCACCATCAGAAAGAAGTCCCCATAAATGAAGATCTCCTCCATTCTTTTTGCAGTTTTCGATTGCTGTCAATAAACCTTTGTTTTCAAAGAAATCACCATCTTCAATTGCTTTTGTAATTCTTGTAAGATCCTGATAAATAATACGACCAGCACCAATATTCATATGTCCAACTTCAGAGTTTCCCATCTGTCCATCAGGAAGACCAACTGCAAGACCAGATGCCTGTCCCTCTACAAAAGGACATTCCTTCATTAACTGATCCATTACAGGAGTATTTGCCATTGCAATTGCATTTCCTTCTGTACGTTCGTTTAAGCCATAACCATCAAGTACCATTAAAACAACAGGTTTTTTACTCATTCTTAATTCCTCTCTTTTCTATCTGTGTTTTTATTTTGTTTGGTTTTTCCAAAAAATAAAAAATCATGTACCCAGCAGGTGCAAATTGCACCACTACTAATAATACATGATTTTTCACGGTTTGCAAGTATTATTCCTGCAAATTTCCCACAATATCAATTGTTCTGCCTTCTAAATCTTTTAAACCATCATATGCACCATATCCAAGTTCTGACTGATAGATACACTGGTTTACTTCATCCGGGTCAACTTCACCCTGATAATTATAAATTGTTCCATCACCTGTGATTCCAATTTTTGTTGAATTATCCGCCAAATACTGATAAAAATTTTCAACCTCCTCTGGCTCTGTAATAAGAGTCGTCTGAAGATCTTTTTGTAAGCAAGGAATCATACGAAGCTTTATCTCTCCACTATTATCAATTTGGATTTGTGCAATTGTAGTGTAGAGTGTTCCAGTAGAGAACCAGAAGTTTCCAATACTATATGCAACTGGTACATCATCAATATATGAAACCCCTTGTAGTCGATGTGGATGTCCACCAATAATCACATCTGCACCAGCTTCTACAAACATCGAAGCCAATTCTTCCTGTGGAACATTATTTCTTGTATTTCCTTCTACGCCCCAATGAACATACGCAATTACATAATCCGCATTTTGTTTTGCTTCTCTTATTTCATCCAAAAACGCTTCCGGATTAAGAATTTTTAATACACCAGACGCACTCTCCGTTGCTTGTCTTGTATACTGTGTAAATCTCTCTATTTCTGACGCTGCAACAATCGCAATTTTTCTTCCGTTAAAGATGTAGTACTGAATTCTTTTTGCTTCATCTAAATTCATTCCAGCACCAATCCATGGCATATTCGCATTTTTCAATGTCTGCATCGTATCCACAAGCCCTGCTTCTGAATAGTCAAACACATGATTATTTGCCATAGAAACGATATCTGTTCCAAATGTATCAAGCAATGCTACATGCTCAGGATTTGCCTCGAAAACATAATCTTTCCCAGGAATCGGTTCGTTATTAACCCCATATGTAAATTCATGATTTACAAGTGTTAAATCTGCTGACTGTAACTCCTGGCGAATTTCCTCTGAAATACAATCATCAATCCCATTTGTTCTTTGGCTTGCCGCTTGCATTGTATACCAATCATCTGCAAAATTGATATCGCCAACGAAATCCATGGTGATCACTTCAGAATCACTACATTCGCCCCATATAACGTTCTCCAATTGATAAGTTGAATAATTTAAATCTTTACAATATGTAAGCCATAATACATGCATAGAATTCTTCGTATAGGTATACCAGATTTCAGAATTATGGTTTCCTTGAAAAACTTCATATGCAATATCTAATACTACTTCATCGCCATAATTTGCATCAATCCACATCAAAAAATTTTCATCCACCGGATAACCTTCAAAAACTTCTTTTGATCCTTGTGAAAGAATTAATTGATATGCATCTGTCATATCAACAATCTCAGGATAATTAACATCTCCTGCCGATATATTTTCTGCGTCTACATTCATTCCAAAATTTGACAAAAATCCAATGTTGCTACCCCCAACGCAAGTAAAACTAAGGATTACTGCAAATACAATAGTTAGAGACGCGTTTACTACACGCTTTCTCATCCAGTCTCCTCTTTCGTAAAAAATCTCCTCAAGTATAATTATAATATAATCAGCATTTAATTACTAGTACTTTTGTACAAAAAAAAAGGAAGACAAACGTCTTCCTTTTTATATCTACAAAATATGGCAATATTAGTAGTTTACAATGTTTCCGAATTCTGCTTTAAGTGAAGCTCCACCAACTAATCCACCATCAATGTCAGGTTTTGCAAATAATTCTGCTGCATTTCCTGCATTAACAGATCCGCCGTACTGGATTCTAACTGCTTCAGCTGTTGCTTCGTCATACATTTCTTTGATACATTCACGGATTGCACCACAGATTTCCTGTGCCTGATCCGATGTAGCTGTTTTTCCTGTTCCGATTGCCCAAATTGGTTCGTATGCGATAACCATTGATGCAACCTGATCAGCTGTTACTCCAACTAAATCAGATTTAATCTGTAAACGGATCCAATCAAGAGTAACACCCATTTCTCTTTGTTCTAAAGATTCTCCACAGCAAAGAATTGGTGTAAGACCAGCTTCAAAAGCTTTCTTAACTTTTTTATTTAACATTACGTCATCTTCTTTGAAGTAATCACGTCTTTCAGAATGTCCTAAAACAACGTATTTTACACCAGCATCTACAAGCATTTCTGCTGAGATTTCTCCTGTGTAAGCACCTTTTTCTTCAAAGTACATATTTTCAGCACCAACTGTGATGTTTGTGCCTTTTACAGCTTCAACAACTGGAACGATGTCGATTGCTGGGACACAGAATACAACATCAACGCTATCAGAAGCTACTAATGGTTTTAATTCTTCAACTAATTTTACAGCCTGGCTTGGAGTCATGTTCATTTTCCAGTTGCCGGCTACGATTTTTCTTCTTGCCATGAAAATTGGCCTCCTTGTTTCTAGAATTATTTATCGTTTGCTGCTACTACACCTGGGAGTTCTTTTCCTTCTAAGAATTCAAGAGATGCTCCACCACCTGTTGAGATGTGAGACATTTGATCTCCTAATCCCATCTGGTTAACTGCTGCTGCAGAATCACCACCACCGATGATTGTTGTAGCATCAGAAGCTGCAAGTGCTTTTGCAACTGCAAGTGTTCCTTCTGCAAGGGAAGGGTTTTCGAAAAGACCCATTGGTCCATTCCATACAACTGTCTTAGCAGATGCTACAGCATCAGCAAAGATTTCACGTGTCTTAGGTCCGATATCGCAACCTTCACGATCTGCTGGAAGTTTATCGTAATCATAAGTAATTGTTTCAATTGGCGCATCAATTGGATTTGGGAAATCCTTAATTGTTACAGCATCTACTGGAAGAAGAAGTTTCTTTCCAAGTTTTTCAGCTTTTGCCATCATTTCTTTACAGTAATCAATCTTTGAATCATCACAAAGTGATATTCCGATTTCATATCCCTGTGCTTTTAAGAATGTGTACGCCATACCACCACCGATGATAAGAGTATCACATTTTTCAAGGAGGTTGTTGATAACATTTAATTTATCAGCAACTTTAGCACCACCAAGGATTGCTACGAAAGGACGTACTGGATTTTCAACAGCATTTCCTAAGAAATCGATTTCTTTCTGCATTAAGTATCCAACTACTGCTGTGTCAACTAATTCAGCAACACCAACGTTTGAGCAGTGTGCTCTATGAGCTGTACCGAATGCATCGTTTACGAATACGTCACAAAGAGAAGCTAATTCTTTAGAGAATTCTTCACCATTTTTTGTTTCTTCTGCACGGTAACGTGTGTTTTCTAATAAAACAACATCTCCGTCTTTCATAGCTGCAACAGCTGCTTTAGCGTTTTCGCCAACTACAGTTGCGTCAGCTGCAAATTTAACTTCCTGTCCTAA
>JAXJUI010000084.1:0-115051 GCA_036309165.1 Agathobacter sp.
ACTGGTACATGCGCTACCGTTATGGCGTGTATTTTGAATGGACTTACAGAGAATAAAGTTTTGGTTCATTTGTTAGGTGGAGACTTGGAAATTGAGTATTTGCCAAAGGAAAATCGAATCCTTATGACGGGACCAGCAACAGAAGTATTTACAGGCGAGATTCCAAGTGATTTTGTGAACGAGAGTCGTAAATAGTTCATATATTGAAATAAGAAAGAGGTTAGTCGGCCTATGTTATTAAGTAATCTTTTAGAAAGAATGGAATATGAATTGTTACAAGGTGATTTACAAACGGAGATTTCTACACTTGTATACGATTCGAGAAAAGTTGAGAAGAATTCTATTTTTGTATGTATTTCAGGAACTGTTCGCGATGCCCATGATTTTATTCCGGAAGTGATTGAAAAAGGTGCAACAGTACTTGTTGTTGAAAAGGATGTAGAACTTCAACCGGGAATTACGTATGTAAAAGTAAAAAATAGCCGTTTGGCATTGGCTTGTTTATCTGCAGCATATTTTGGATATCCTGCAGAACAGTTGAAAACAATTGGAATCACTGGAACCAAAGGAAAAACGACAACAACTTATATGGTGAAATCAATTTTGGAGTCTGCAGGGATTAAAACAGGATTGATTGGAACTATTGAATCAATTGTTGGGAATGTTGTAACACCTGCTGCAAATACAACTCCAGAATCTTATCGTGTACAGGAACTATTTCGTGAAATGGTAGATGCCGGACTTGATGCAGTTGTAATGGAAGTGTCTTCGCAGGCAATGATGCTTCATAGAGTTTCGGGTTTTGTGTTTGATATTGGTGTGTTTACAAATCTTGAACCAGACCATATTGGTGAGCATGAACACAAAGATTTTGAAGATTATATGTATTGTAAGAGTTTGTTGTTCAAGCAGTGTAAACTTGGCATTTTTAACGGAGACAGCGAGCATGTTGAGGGTATTTTAAAGGGGCATACATGTGAAGTTGAGACATTTGGATATCAGAAAACAAATGACTTAGTTGCTGAAAATGTAACACTTTTAAACGAAAATGGAGCACTTGGAGTTTGCTATCGTGTAGGTGGAAAATATGATATGCAGGTGGAAGTAAATGTTCCAGGAAGCTTTAGCGTATATAATTCTTTGACAGCAATTGCAATCTGTAAACATTTTGGTGTAGAAGAGGATTTGATTAAAAAGGCTTTGCTTAATGTACATGTAAAGGGACGCATTGAATTGTTACCGATTTCTAATCGATTTACGCTTATGATTGATTATGCACATAATGCAATGTCGTTAGAAAGTTTACTTACTACTTTAAAAGAGTATGAACCAGGACGTTTGGTTTGTTTGTTTGGTTGCGGTGGAGACAGAGCAAAATCAAGACGATATGAAATGGGAGAAGTTTCTTCCCGTCTTGCGGATTTATCTGTAATTACTTCTGATAATCCAAGAACAGAGGAGCCAATGGCGATTATTGAAGATATTTTAACGGGAGTAAAAAAAGCAGATGGAGCTTATGTTACAATCCCAGATAGAAAAGAAGCAATCGCTTATTGTATGTTAAATGCTATGGATGGCGATATCATTGTGTTGGCAGGAAAAGGACATGAAGATTATCAGGAAATAAATGGTGTAAAATATCACATGGATGAAAGAGAACTTGTGGCACAGATTATAGAAGAGAATCCTGGTAAATTTTAAGAAGAGGTGAATGTATGTCAGTATTCAAAGGGGCGGGAGTAGCACTTATTACTCCATTTTATGAGGATAAAACGGTTAATTATGAAGCATTAGGACGCTTGATTGAATTTCAAATTGAGGAAGGAACGGATGCTCTTATTGTTTGTGGAACAACAGGTGAACCTGCGACTATGACAGAGGAAGAAAAATTATCTGTTATACGGTTTGCGGTGGAAAAAGCAAATGGTCGAATTCCTGTTATTGCAGGCACAGGTGGAAACTGTACAGAGAATGTTGTTAATTTTTCTAAAAAAGTAGAGCAGTTAGGTGTTGATGGACTTTTGGTTGTGACACCGTTTTACAATAAGGCGACACAAAAGGGGTTATATGCACATTATGCCCAAGTAGCATCAGCTGTCTTTTTACCAATTATTATTTACAATGTTCCATCTAGAACCGGACTTAATGTTTTGCCGGAAACTGCAGCAAGATTAGGGGAAGATTTTGAAAATATTGTGGGCATTAAAGAGGCAAGTGGAAATATTTCACAAGTGGCAAAACTTGCGAAGCTTACAAAAGGTAAATTGGATATTTATTCTGGAAATGATGATCAGATTGTTCCAATTTTATCACTTGGTGGTTCTGGTGTAATTTCTGTATTATCGAATGTTGCACCAAGGGAGACACATGAAATGACTGCAGCTTTTTTTAGAGGGGATATTGAAACGGCAACTGCATTACAACTTAAATATCTTGACTTAATTGATGCATTGTTTTGCGAAGTAAATCCAATTCCAGCAAAAGCTGCTGCAAATATGATGGGATTTGCGGTTGGTGGACTTCGTCTTCCATTAACAGAGTTAGAAGAAGGGCACATTGATGTGGTAAAAAATGCATTAAAGGAAGTTGGACTTTTGGTTGAAGAAACAAGTCCTTTAGAAGATAATCTTGCATTTTAGGAGTAGTATATGTCAAAACAATCTTGGAAACCTGGAAATATGTTAAACCCGGTTCCAGCAGTTATGGTTACCGTAGCGGATGAGTCTGGAAATAAAAATATCATAACAATCGCCTGGGCAGGAACTGTATGTACAAATCCACCAATGGTATCGATTTCGGTTAGACCAGAAAGATATTCGTATGAAATGATTGAAAAGACGGGTGAGTTTGTAATAAATTTGACAACAGAAGAGTTGGTTAAAGCATGTGATTTTTGTGGCGTGAAAAGTGGAAGAGATGTTGACAAATTTAAAGAAATGAATCTTTCGACTTGTGCAGTAGAGGGGGTATCTGTACCTGGTATTGCGGAAAGTCCAGTCAATATTGCGTGTAAAGTACGCAAAAAAATGGAATTAGGAAGTCATACGATGTTTCTTGCAGATGTGGTCGGTGTAACCGTAGATGAGAAACATATGGATGAGACAGGAAAATTCCATATCAATGATACAGGTCTTGTAATGTATTCTCATGGTGAGTATTTTTCATTAGGAGAAAAACTTGGAAAATTTGGATATAGTATAAAAAAATAAAGCGCAAGTATTTGCGCTTTATTTCATAAGGATATCCATAAGGTAGGCATATACATCCTCATTTTGGTTTTTCCAATTGCTACAGATTGCTTCAGCCTGTCCTTTTGTTTTTACACTTAATGTTAAATCAATTAAAGATTCTTCGTTTGAACGAACCTGACAACGAACTGCATAACGCTGATTTGTTGTTTTATAGTAGTCAGCAATGATGGAATTCTCTTGGCGGAATTCCATTTTATTTTTTTCAAAGAATTTTAAAACATCAGAAGCGATTCCTTCGGTAATTTTATCCTTAAAAAATCCGAGTGTTTCACGTCCGGCGGCTGTTAATGTGTATTGTGTATTGGAATGATTGGATTCTGCTAAAATCAATTCTGCATCACAAAGATTTCCGATTACTTCCTGGATACGGAAGTAATCGGTGTATTCCTGATCTAAGAAAAAGTTGGAAATTTGTGTATTGGAAAGTGGGAATCCAGCCTTATCAAGCATATATAGAATTGTAAGTTTGTATATTGTAAATGGTTCTGCCATGGTGTCTGCCTTTCTTGTGATGTGTTTTTTATTTCTATATTTCGGATTATTCTTTGTAAAGGCGGCCTTGGTATGTGTCGCGTTCTTTTAATCTTTTTTGAATTGTATTTAGAACACGCTTTTTATCAGTACTCCATAGAGGGGCAATTAACAAATTTCTTGGTCCGTCTCCTGTTATTCGATGAACAACCATATCTTTTGGAAGAATCTCTAAACAGTTTACAATAAAATCACAGTATTCCTCAAGGTCAAAAACAGGAAAAGAATCATTTTCGTAAAGAGTTGCCAAATCCGTGTTTCGCAAAACGTGAAGCAATTGTAACTTTATACCTTTTGAATTGCTTTTTGCTACATGAGATACTGATTCAAGCATCATTTCTTTTGTTTCACCTGGCAATCCTAAAATTAGGTGTGTGATAACTTCGATTCCGGCATTATTAAGAGCTGTAAGTGCGGCCTGATATTGTTCGAAAGTAGTCTGTGTATTCATTTTTTTTAATGTTTCATTATGAATGGTTTGTAATCCGATTTCTACCCAGACTGGTTTTTTCTTATTCAGCTCTTTTAATAATTCAATGATTTCGGGTCCTAAGCAATCACTTCTCGTGCCAATAGAAAGAGCAACAATTTCAGGATGCAAAATAGCTTCTGTGAAAATTTCTTTTAAGTACGATACTGGAGCGTAGGTGTTTGTATATGCTTGAAAGTAAGCAATAAATTTGGTGCAATTTGTTTTTGATTGAACTTTTTGTTTTGCTTCTTCAATTTGTTTGGAAATAGAAGAAGAGGGAGCGGCTGCAAAATCGCCAGATCCCCCTTCGCTACAAAATGCGCACCCTCTCGTAGAAAGAGAACCGTCACGATTTGGACAGGTCATTCCTCCGTTTAAAGAGAGTCTATATACTTTTTCACCAAATGTCTCTTTACAATAATCATTCAAAGAATAGTATCTTGACATGTTATTTAATATGTTCCTTTACAGCTGTAGATACAACATCGGCAACACGTGGATCAAATGCTTCTGGCATAATAAAGTCGTCGTTTAATTCTTCATCAGATACTAAAGCTGCAAGAGCAGTTGCGGCTGCAAGCTTCATTTCTTCTGTAATTTGTGTTGCGCGTCCTTCTAATGCACCTTTAAAAATACCAGGGAAAGCGATGACGTTGTTTACCTGATTTGGAAAATCACTTCTTCCTGTACCGACAATACGAGCACCTGCGGCTTTTGCAACATCAGGCATGATTTCTGGAACAGGATTTGCCATAGCAAAAAGAATAGAGTCCTTATTCATTGAGGCAACCATTTCTGGAGTGACAATGTTTGGTGCGGATACACCAACAAAAATATCGGCTCCTTTTAACGCATCTGCAAGTGTTCCTTTTTCATTAGAAAGATTTGTGACTTCTGTCATTTTCTTTTGCATCCAGTTTAGATTTGGATAGTCTTTTCCAATGATACCCTCTCGGTCACACATAAGTACATTCTTAAATCCATAGGTAAGGAGAAGCTTTGTAATTGCTACACCGGCAGAACCGGCACCATTTACAACAACTCTGCATTCTTCTTTTTTCTTTCCTGTAACTCGAAGACTATTGATAATTCCTGCAAGTACAACGATAGCAGTTCCATGTTGGTCATCATGGAAGACTGGAATGTCTAGTTCTGCTTTTAAACGTTCCTCAATTTCAAAGCAACGTGGAGCAGAGATATCTTCCAAATTGATTCCACCAAAACCTGGAGCCAAGTATTTTACTGCTTTAATGATTTCTTCTGTATCCTGAGTGTCCAAACAGATAGGAACAGCATTTACATTACCGAATTCCTTGAAAAGTACACATTTTCCTTCCATAACGGGCATAGCAGCATGAGGACCAATGTTTCCAAGTCCAAGAACTGCGCTACCATCTGAAACGACAGCAACGGTATTTGCTTTCCAAGTGTATGTATATGCCGCTTCTTTATTTTGAGCAATTACTTTACAAGGTTCAGCAACACCTGGTGTATAAGCAATTGCAAGATCTTCTCTAGAGTTTACTTTTGACTTGGCAACGGTATCAAGTTTTCCGTTCCATTTTTCATGCATCGATAAAGCTTTTTCAGATTGAGTCATTACTTTTTTACCTCCGTAAACATTTTCGTGAATACTATAGCACGGTAAAGTGCAAGAATCAAGAAAAAAGGGCTTTATAATTTGAAAAAGAAGGTGTATAATACAAGCATCAAATGAATTCAAATGTCGTTTCAGACGAAAGTTCCCAGATGATGAAAATAGATAAATAGAGGAGAATGTATGAGAGAAAAATACGAAAGTCTTTCTGTGGTTGTATTGAAGGACCTTGCAAAATCTAGAGGGCTAAAAGGGCTTACAGGATTGAAGAAGGAAGATATTGTTGAGCTAATGCTTGCAGAAGATGAAAAAGAAAAACAAGCTAAAAAAACAGAAAAGCAAGGGAAGAAAACCGAATATACGGTAAGGGAAAATTCGACCAAAGAGTCTCATGAGAACTCTGTAGTAAAAGAAGAAACCGCTTCTTTAGATAGTGGGGTTGAGGCAAGAGGAATCCTTGAAGTGATGCCGGATGGATTTGGATTTATCCGTTGCGAAAATTATTTACCAGGTGAAAACGACGTATATGTTGCTCCATCACAAATTCGTCGTTTTAATATGAAAACGGGTGATATTATTTCGGGAAACACAAGAGTAAAAAAAGATAATGAAAAGTTCTCGGCCCTTTTATATGTGTCTTCGATTAATGGTTATCCACCTGAAGCAGCGCAAAAGAGAAGTAATTTCGAAGATTTGACACCGATTTTTCCAAATGAGCGTTTGAAATTAGAAAGACCGGGAAGTAGTGTTGCGATGCGAGTGACTGATCTTGTATCTCCAATTGGTAAGGGACAGCGAGGAATGATTGTTTCTCAGCCAAAAGCTGGTAAGACAACATTATTGAAAGAAATTGCTAAGTCTGTAACAAAGAATAATCCGGAAATGCATTTGATTATTCTGTTAATCGACGAAAGACCAGAAGAAGTAACGGATATCAAAGAGGCAATTGAAGGCGACAATGTAGAAGTTATTTATTCGACCTTTGATGAACTTCCAGAGCATCATAAACGAGTATCAGAAATGGTAATGGAACGTGCAAAACGATTGGTAGAACACAAACAGGATGTTATGATTTTATTAGATAGCATCACACGATTGGCCAGAGCGTATAACCTTACTGTTTCGCCAAGTGGACGTACATTATCAGGTGGTCTTGATCCAGCTGCGCTTCATATGCCAAAGCGTTTCTTTGGTGCTGCTAGAAATATGAGAGAGGGAGGAAGTTTAACAATTCTTGCTACAGCATTAGTTGATACGGGAAGTCGTATGGATGATGTAGTGTTTGAAGAATTTAAGGGAACCGGTAATATGGAACTTGTTCTTGATCGTAAACTTTCTGAAAAGCGTATTTTCCCAGCCATTGATATTGTAAAATCAGGAACGAGAAGAGATGATTTGCTTCTTGATCAGGACGAGCAGATTGCAATGGATAATATGCGAAAAGCATTTAATGGAATGCGTGCGGATGAGGCGGTAGAAAACATACTAAATATGTTTGCTCACACAAAAAGTAATGCGGAATTTGTTCAGTTGGTAAAAAAGAATCGAATTTTATAAAAGGTATTGCAATTGTAGAATGCCTATGCTACAATGACTAAGCTGTTTATCGGGATGTAAACGGACGAAACGTGTCGCTCTTGCAGTAAGTAACATATGCGGATCGGGCATACGGTTATAAAGAGTGTAGCATAACTAATAAACGATAAGAATAAAACGAGGTGAAAATCATGAGAGAAGGAATCCATCCAGATTACTATCAGGCAACTGTTACATGTAACTGTGGAAACACATTCGTTACAGGTTCAACAAAACCAGAAATTCACGTAGAAATTTGCTCAAAATGTCATCCATTCTATACAGGACAGCAGAAAGCAAGTTCAGTTCGTGGACGTATCGAACAGTTCAACAAGAAATACGGTATGTAATAGAATACAAAGAGACACGAAAAAGGTTGAGGTTGCGATATACCTCGACCTTTTTTCTCTCTATGGAAAAGAATGGACTACTTTGTATGTAAATGCTTTGGAGGATAGCAATGAAATATTCGGGAATTGGTGGACAGGCTGTCATGGAAGGCGTAATGATGAGAAATCAAGAGAAATACGCTGTTGCAGTTCGTAAGCCGAATCATGAAATAGAAGTTAAAGTTTCTGATTATAAGGGACCAGGAACGCATAAAGTGCTTCGGAATTTACCAATTGTTCGAGGAATCATAAGTTTTATTGATTCCTTATATTTAGGGATGAGTACACTTATGTTTTCGGCGTCTTTTTTTGAAGATGAGGAAGAAGAAAAGGTAGATAAATCATCCTTAACAAAAGAAGAGTTGGAAAAAATTGAAAAGAAAGAAAAAAGAGAAGAGTCTGTAATGATGGGAGGTACCGTTGCATTTTCTATTTTGATGGCAGTTGCAATTTTCTTTGCACTCCCTTATGGATTATCATTACTCTTTCATAGATTTATTGATTCCGCAATAATAATCGCACTACTAGAAGGCGTAATTCGTCTTGTGATTTTTATAGGATATGTTGCACTTATATCATTAATGCCAGATATTAAACGTGTTTTTATGTATCATGGTGCAGAGCATAAGTGTATAAACTGTATTGAGCAGGGACTAGAACTAAACATTGAAAATGTAAAGAAAAGTTCAAAACACCATAAACGTTGTGGAACTAGTTTTTTACTAATTGTAATGCTAGTTAGTATTGTATTTTTTATATTTATTCAAGTAGATTCAAAAATCTTGAAATTGGTGCTTCGATTACTCCTTATTCCTGTAATCGCGGGTGTGTCCTACGAGTTTATTCGCTTGGCAGGAAAATTTGATAATTGGTTTGTTAATTTATTTAGTGCTCCTGGAATGTGGATGCAAAAAATTACAACAAAAGAGCCAGACGACGAAATGATTGAAGTGGGAATTGCTTCTGTTGAGGCGGTTTTTGATTGGAAAGAATGGCAGAAAGAATTGTAGGTGGAAAGACGATGACATATCGCGAGGCAATTGCATTAGGCGAAAAAATATTATCAATGGCAAAAATTGAAGACGCAAAAAACGATGCATGGCTTCTTCTTTCGATGGCATGTAAGATAGATCACACATATTATTATGTGCACATGGATGAGGATTTGACGGTAGAACAAACCAAAGAATATGAATCTTTGGTAAAAAAAAGAGCGGAACGAATTCCATTGCAATATATAACTGGAGAACAGGAATTTATGGGATTTACGTTTCATGTAAATTCGAGTGTACTTGTTCCAAGGCAAGATACAGAAACCTTGGTAGAAGAAGCAATAAAGGTAATTCGTCCTGGAATGAAAGTGCTAGATATGTGTACTGGTTCAGGATGTATCCTTATCAGTATTATGAAAAATGTGCCTGATATTGAAGGCTTAGGATGCGATATTTCAAAACAGGCATTGATTGTTGCAAAAGAAAATGCTAAATTAAATGAGGTTTCGGCAAATTTTGAACGAAGTGATTTGTTTGAAAATGTAATGGAAACATATGATGTGATTGTTTCGAATCCACCATATATTCCAACAGAGGAAATTTTGACACTTATGCCAGAAGTTTCGCAGTTTGAGCCGATGCAGGCGTTAGATGGAAGAGAAGACGGTCTTTACTTCTATCGCAAAATAGTAAAAGAATGTAGAAATTATTTAAAACCAAATGGAATGATTTTGTTTGAAATCGGACATGATCAAGGGAAAGCAGTTTCAGAAATGCTTACATATGCAGGTTTTAAAGAAGTATCAGTTGTCAAGGATTTAGCAAAGAATGACCGTGTAGTAATTGGTAAATTATAGGAGGGATAACATGTTTGATAAATTAGAAGATTTACTTCATCATTATGAAGAGTTGATGAATACACTTAGTGAACCAGATGTAGCAAATGATGCTAATCGCTTCCGTAAATTAATGAAGGAGCAAAGTGATTTAGCTCCTATCGTAGATGCTTACAAAGAGTATAAGCAATGCAAGCAAAATATTGAAGATTCGCTTGCAATGTTAGATGAAGAATCTGATGAAGAAATGAGAGAACTTGCAAAAGAAGAATTAAATGAATCAAAAAATAGATTAGAAGAATTAGAAAGTGAACTTAAAATTTTACTTCTTCCAAAAGACCCTAATGATGACAAAAACGTTATCGTTGAAATTCGTGCAGGTGCCGGCGGAGAAGAAGCTGCTTTATTTGCTGCAGAAATCTATCGTATGTATGTACATTATGCAGAAGGCCGTGGATGGAGAGTAGAAACATTAGAAGCAGATGAAACAGGTATCGGCGGAATGAAATCTGTAGACTTCATGGTAACGGGTGCAGGGGCTTACTCTGTATTAAAATATGAATCAGGCGTACATCGTGTACAGCGTGTACCAGAAACTGAATCACAAGGAAGAATCCAGACATCTACATGTACTGTAGCAGTTATGCCAGAAGCAGAAGATGTTGATGTTCAGATTGATGAAAAAGATATTCGAATTGATGTTATGCGTGCTTCAGGAAATGGTGGACAGTGTGTCAATACAACAGACTCTGCCGTACGATTAACACATTACCCAACAGGTATTGTAATTTATAGCCAGACAGAAAAATCACAGCTTCAGAATAAAGAAAAAGCATTTGCTTTACTTCGTTCTAAACTCTACGATTTAGAGTTACAAAAGCAGCAGGATGCTGAATCAGAAGCAAGACGTAGCCAGATTGGTACAGGAGATCGTTCGGAAAAAATCCGTACATACAACTTCCCACAGGGACGTGTAACGGATCATAGAATTAACTTAACTCTTTACAAACTTGATAAAATCATGAATGGTGACATTCAGGAAATTATCGATGCTTGTATCGCAGCCGACCAGGCGAAGAAACTTGCAAATATGAACGAATAGGAACGAATAGCACGAACGTGACAGATGGTAAAAAGAGAGGCTACAAGCTTGCTTGTAAGCCTCTCTTTTTGGCGGATGGCATGTGAGTCAAACGAACCACGAGGAAATGCGAAGCATTTTCGAGTGGCGTTCGTGCTATGAGTATAAACGACAGCGAGATGAAGCGAAGCGGAGGTCAAATGAAAAACTAAATTCCAGTCTGGATTGGTAGGGCATGCGAATATATAAATTGCAAAATGTGCATAATTATGTTAGAATAATGCACAAAGAAAGCGAGGTGTGTTTTATGCCACAGATTAGACCAATTACAGATTTAAGAAATACAAATGATATATCAGATGCATGTCATGCAGTTAAAGAGCCTATTTTTATTACCAAGAATGGATATGGTGATTTAGTTGTTATGAGTATAGAAACCTATGAACAAATAGTGGAAACACAGGCTATTGATAATGCAATTTCAGAAGCCGAAGAGGAATATGAAGCAACAGGTATATTACTTGATGCGAAAGAAACATTAGCATCACTTAGGAGGAAGCACTTTGGTTAAATATACAATAAAAATGTTGCGGCGTGCATCAGATGACCTTGATAATATTTATAATCATATAGCAGATGATTTCAAAGAAATAGGTACTGCTGAGAAGATGGCAGATGCTTTAGAAGATGTGATTTTAAGTCTGGATGAAATGCCTTATCGTGGGTCTATCAGAAGAACAGGGGCTTTTGCTAATCGGGGATACCGTCAAATTTTTGTAAAGAATTTTACAATTGTTTATCGTATTGATGAAGCGAAGAAGATGGTTGTGATTGTTACTGTCAGGTATACACCGAGTAGTTTTTGATAAGTTTTGATATTATTTAAAAAGTAGAAGCATATGCTCTGAGCATGTTTGGGGCATAGAGGCAATTGTTCCTAGCCTATAAACTTGGAGGTCTTTGTTCCGCACAAGCGACCAGGCGAAGAAACTTGTAAATATGAACAAATAAGCTATGAGTGCAGAATAAAAACGAAGAGGTAGAATCTTGCTCGCAAGGGATTCTGCCTCTTTTTTGGGTTCTTTTGCCACGAGGAGCGCCCTTTTGTCATGTGTAATGAATTTTATAAATTGTGATTCTGAGGAGATGATAAAATGATTTTACATTGTATGAAGAAAATAACTTGGGAAGAAAGAATAAGATAAGTTGGGGGAAACGTAATATTGATGCAGATGGTTTTATTCATTGTTCAACAGTAGAATATTTTTGGCGAGTTGCTCCGAATTTTATTGGTATTGAGGATGAATTAGTATTAGTTTGTATTGATGAGGAAAAATTGATATCGGAAGTTTGATATGAGGATGGGGATCACTGTGGAAGAGAATATCCTCATGTATATGGATTAATTAATAATGATGCAGTAATAAGTGTCCTGCCTTTTCTGAAGAATGAAGATGGAACTTATAAAAAGAATTCTGAATTTATTGATATACAAGACAAATAGAGAGGAACATTTATATTTAAAATAATTCTAATTCCCCCGAATTCGGGGAAATTAGAAAGTGAATTTCTCGGCATCTTATACTGACATTATGTATCACTTGCAGGTTCCTGTATTGAATAATAATAGGGAATCGATATAATGATGGTATCAGAAAAAACATGTTTGAACTGACAAAGAGGTAAGGATGAAGGTAATCATTTCGCAAAACAATGAAATACCGGATATTCTTTATTTTGAATCAGTAGATAATCTTACGTTTATTTATACTGAGGATAAAATATTGACATCGAAGCTAAGACTATACGAGATTGAAGGGAAACTTTGTGACAGGGATTTTTTCAGGTTTTCCAAATCTGTAATAGTTAATTTGAGAAAAATTAGGAAGTTGAAAATGTTGTTGATTTGTCTCGAAGTATATCCAATTTAGGAACTAATCTCGGAGGAAACTGTAATATGAACAATCAATTTATTCAAGGAGTATCGTTTGATTGGGAAAAGATAGATAATGATAGTTATCTAAAGAAAATTGAGGCATTTCAAGGGATTGAAAAACTTGAGTTTACGAATTCGATTACATTTTTTGTTGGAGAGAATGGAAGCGGAAAGTCAACATTGCTTGAAGCAATTGCAGTGGCTCATGGTTTTAATCCTGAAGGTGGTACAAAGAATTATGCTTTTTCTACGCATGATACACATTCTGAGCTATGTCATGCTATAAGAATTGCGAGAGGATATAGAAAGGAAAAATGGGGCTACTTTCTTAGAGCTGAAAGTTTTTATAATGTTGCAACTCAGGAAGAGGAGTATGCAGATATTACACATCCCTCGGCTGGATATCACGAAAAATCACATGGAGAGAGCTTTTTGGCGTTAGCGCAAGATAATCTTCAAGCAAATGGGTTGTATCTTTTTGATGAGCCAGAAGCAGCATTATCTCCTCAAAGACAGCTTACATTGTTAATGGAAATATATCGATGCGCAAAAGAAGGCGCACAATTTTTTATTGTTACACATTCTCCTATCTTATTAGGTATTCCAAATGCAGATATTTTTTGTTTTGATAATGGTAGCATTCATTTGTGCTCTTACGAGGAGACGGATAGTTATCAAGTTACAGAAATGTTTATTAACAATAGGAAAGCATTATTAGGTAGACTTTTGGAGAAGTAGTCTTTCAGCGAGAGGGAACTGGTTCACTACAGTTTCTTTTTTCAGATTTAGAGAATGAAAACACTGAAGGGCAAAAGGTATTATTTGGCTATGCGATGGAGTTACTGAATTATTCATCGCATTAATAAGGCGCAATAAAGAGAAGAAAAGTAAATAAATCCCAATTTCGTACTATATAAGTGTAGATGTTATTAAACATCTGCACTTATTTTTATATAATGAGGGAAGCAACTGGCCTGACGGAATTCCAATAGGGTTATCACACCCGTTCGACAAACAGTCAGCCATTCCCTTATTATAAAAATTCGGTTAAGCAGGTTGGAACCTCTAAGTAGGCTTCCGTGTCACTAACGAAAATGAATCGTAATAAGTGTGGGTGGAAACAGTTACAAATACAACAGAGGAGGTTACCAATGATAAGTGTAGGAGTTGATGTTTCAAAGGAAAAAAGTACAGTCTGTGCTTTAAAACCTTATGGGGAAATCGTTATTAAACCTTGGGATGTGCAGCATACAGAATCAGAACTATCAAAACTGATAAGCATGCTACAAGAGTTAAAAGAAGAAGTGCGAGTGGTTATGGAGTCAACGGGGACATACCATCTTCCAATTCTCTCGTACTTAAAAGAAAAAGGATTTTTTGTAGCGCTTATTAATCCGTTAGAAATGAAACGGTACAGATGCCAAGGAATAAGAAATGCAAAGACGGATAAGATTGATTCTAAGATAATTGCGAATTACGGAATAGATTTTTGGTATCGTCTTTCTGATTTTAATGTTGGGGAAGAGCAATATTTAGAACTACGGTTATTAGGAAGGCAGTATCGTCAGTATATGAAATTCCGAACAGAGAATGTACTGGCATTGGCAAACATACTGGACAAGACAATGCCAGGAATAAAGACTTTATTGTGTGATTGGAATAAGTATACAGGAAAGGATAAACTTGCTGATTTTGCATATGAATACTGGCATTTTGATAACATTACAAAGAAAAGTGAAAAGCAGTTTTTAGAGAGTTATTCGAAATGGGCAAAAAAGAAAGGATACCGTCAAAACGAGAGCAAAGCTAAACAGATATATGCCCTAGCAAAAGAAGGTATCCCAACTTTACCATCCAGTACTCCATCGACCAGAATGTTAGTACAGGAATCGGTAAAAATAGTTCGAGAAGTGGATGACACTCTCACGCAGATTTTATCACGAATGAACGAAATAGCCAAGATGTTACCTGAATATCAGGTAGTACATGATATGGGCGGTGTCGGTGATGTTTTAGCAGCAAGATTAATTGGCGAAATTGGAGATGTAAGACGCTTTCATAATGCGAAATCACTTATAGCATATGCAGGCATAGATGCTCCGCCTTATCAGTCAGGAAAGTTTACAGGGACAAATAGACACATATCCAAAAGAGGTTCATCAACACTTCGAAAAGTAGGGTTTGAAACAATGACTTGCTTGGTAATGCAGAAAAAATGCGGAGATCCTGTATATGACTTTATTAAAAAGAAACAAGCTGAAGGAAAAGCTTGTAAGGTTGCAAAGATTGCAGGGTTTAATAAATTTTTACGAATATACTATGCACGAGTAATGGAAGTGTACCAATAGAAATAAAGACAAATATGTTTTTTAAAACCGGATGAAAAATGCTGGTTTATTTGTTATACTCTTTTTTAGAAGAAAAGTTTTCGAAAAAAGTACTTGCTTTTTATTAGCAGGTTTGTCGACTTGTTCAAAATAGTAAAGAGATGGTTTTGCCATTTTTTGAAATGGGTATAAAACAGCACCATTTGGTGTGAAATAATTAATTTTACAGATAGGAATTAAAAAAAGAAAAAACGTCTGTTGACTGGATTAAAGCATATTAAGAAATTGGAGAGGTATAGTATTATGGATATATCATTTATATCTGAAAATCAGAAATTTAATTATAGGGTATGTGCAATGATGATTTCCGATGGTAAAATCTTGGCGATGCACGATGAACGTTCACCTTACTTTTATTTGCCTGGAGGAAGGGTTGGAATGGGTGAAACAGCAGAACATGCTGTGATTAGAGAAGTACAAGAAGAAATTGGCGTTACCCCGAGGGTTATACGTCCATTATGGTTAAATCAGTCATTTTTTACGGAAGATGTAGATAAACTAAATTATCATGAAATTTGTATATACTTCTTAATGGATATTACGATGACTGACTTACTGAAAAAGGGAAGCAAATTTACATCAAAGGAGGGGGAGCGAACACATACGTTTGAGTGGATAGAATTCGATAGATTAAAAGACGAATATTTTTATCCGCTGTTTTTAAAAAAGGAAATTTTCAATCTCCCAAATGAATTTACTATCCGTACTGAAATTGAGTAGGCGAAAAACGAGTTTGAAAATTAGTTGTATTATCCTCGTGTTTTGCTACAATAAATTGTGAAAAGACTTTTATGTGCGAAAGTTGTAGCGGGGAGGATATATGGAAAAGAATATTAGTATTTCGTATATAGATGAGGGGAAAACATTTGATTGGGGAAAGACTTCAGAAGATTATGCAAAATACCGGGATATATATTTCAATAGCAGAATTGGAGCGAAAAAAATGAGAATTGAAACTACCAGACTGATTATCACTGAATTTACTATAGATATGGCAGGAGACGTCTATGTGAACTCTCTAGACGAGGACAACCGCCGTTTTGTCCCTGATGAAGTGTTTGAAACGGTGGAAGCTGCAGAAGAAACCGTGGAGTTTCTGATGGGTGTATATGAAAATGGCAATGGTCCGCTGGTTTATCCTGTTACATTGAAAGATGGTACATACATCGGTTATGTACAGGCGGTTCCATTTGACGATGGCACATGGGAGGTCGGTTACCACATCGGCGACAAATTTACAAAACAAGGTTATGCTACCGAAGCCGTGACTGAATTTTTACCAGTGGTTATGAAACAAATTGGTATTACGGAAATGACGGGTATTTGCCTTTCGGACAATATAGCATCTGCAAAGGTTATGGAACGTTGCGGGTTTATCAAACTATATGAGGGGATTGGCAATTATCAAGGCAAGGAACGGGAAATCTGTAAATTTGTATATTACCTGTCTCCAAAGGACATCGTAGTGAAGTTTTTTGAGGATGGCTATACCAACCAAAACTATGACTATATTATGAACTGTGTGGCGGAGAATTACATTGATAACAGTCCAGCGGCGGCCAGAAGTAATGCAGATGCTGTTGGAATCTTAAAAATTGTTGCGGGACAGTTCTCTAATTTGACAGCAAAGGTGCTGGATGTTTTTGCTGAGAATAACATGGTTGCGACTCGTATTCTATATGATGGTATTCACACTGGGACTTGTATGGGGATTGAGGCAACCGGAAAGCGTATTACATTTGAGGCTCTGGAAAACTTCAAGGTGGAAAACGGAAAAATCACGGAGTCCTGGGGTTACTGGCCAGATAAAGAAATTGAACAAAAATTAAAAGCGGAATAAAAATGAAGGAGAATGCAAAAAGTATTGAACGACCTGTGCAGAAGAATTTGCCAGAGAAAATACTGTGACGAATAATGAAATTGAAGGTACGGGACCTGGAATGCCGATAGTAAATTGTCGAAAAATTCTATTTGTAATTCATAAACAAATAAGTTATCATTATTTTATAGTACAAAAGTACGAGAGGAGAAGGACATGACAGTACAGGAATGCTATGAATTAATGGAAGCAGATTATGAAGACACACTTTCAAGAATGATGAAGGTGGAACGCATTGAAAAATTTTTAGGAATGTTTTTACAGGATGAAAGTTTTGCGGATTTAGAACGGTGTATGAACGAAGGTGATGTAGATATGGCTTTTCGCGCTGCACATACGCTAAAGGGGGTTGCAGCAAATGTCGGTCTTACGAAACTCTTTCAGTCGAGTGTGGAAATTACTGAAGCGCTTCGTGCAAAGAATATCAATTTGGCAAAAGAATTATTTCCAAACGTAAAGGCAGATTATGAGCAGACAGTTTCTGCAATTCACAAGTTGCAAGAGGGATAATTAGGTGTAGAAATGGCTAAAAAATATTATGCGGTAAAAGAAGGAAGAACACCAGGGATTTATTATACTTGGGATGATTGCAAAAAAATGGTAGATAGTTATTCCGGAGCTAAATATAAAAGTTTTTCAACTATTCAGGAAGCAGAGGAATATATAAGTGGAAAAGTTTTTGCAGATTCCCCAGAGAATGAAATAACATCTTATGCATTTGTAGATGGTTCCTATAATGAAACCACTAGGGTATATGGATATGGTGGTTTCTTAATGCATGCGTCTAAAAAGTATGTTTTGCAGGGAAACGGAAATGATGAAGAGATGGCATCCATGAGGAATGTGGCTGGAGAGGTTCTTGGGAGTATGGCCGCGATGGAAAAGGCTATAGAAATAGGCATAAAGGAATTGACGATTTATTATGATTATATGGGAATAGAAATGTGGGCGACGGGTGCATGGAAGAGAAATAAGAAGGGGACCGTTGCATATTTTGATTATGTTCAGAATATGAAAGAGAAGATAACGCTTAACTTTGTGAAAGTAAAAGGTCACTCAGGGGTGGATGGAAATGAAGAGGCAGATCGGTTAGCAAAGGAAGCGGTTGGTATTTTATAGTTTATTGTCAAATAGTATAGGAGAAGGTACAAATGACAAAAATGTTCTTTTCGGTAATATGTACAACATTAGTTACAATATTAATTATTATGAGTATGGCGATGAATGCAAAGAAGCATAGGTTTGGGGGGGTGCTTCGCAATCTGTTATGGTTATCCATTGGGATGGGAATTGTCTATAACGTTTCTTTGTTTATTCATGATTTTAGAATACTAGTGGTTTTGCATTGTACGATTCAGGTACTCCAAACTTGGATTATGTACGTTTTTCTTGCATTTACGGTAGCTTATACAGAGGTAGAAAAAAATACATCAAGGTTATTAAAATCTGCAATACGTATTCTATGTTGTTTGGATTGTGTGCTCTTGATTGTTAATTTTTGGGGAAATAGGTGGTTTTCATTCCAAGACACAAATCAGGAAATGCAGGATGTCTATTTAGGAATAAAATTTAATGCGATTTCATGGGTACACTTTTGTTTCTTGCTGTTATTAGATGTAATAATAATCTATTTGTTACTACGAAAAGCAGTTCGAGAAACAAAAGTGTACAAAGGAAAATATCTTTATATTGCAGAAGCTTTTTTTGCGGGCACAATTGTACTTGTTGTGTTAAGGCTGTTAGGCGGATATATTATGTTTGTATCCGTAGTTAAGGTTGCAGTAAGTGTAATGGTCATTTATTGTGTATATTTTTGCATTCCAAAACTTCGATTGATGAAGATGAACAATTTTGCAATAGAAAAAATGTCAACTCCTGTGTTGATGTTTGATTATGATGATGAACTTCGAATTTGGAATACTGCGTCGATGGATATTTTGAATGTGACACCTCATATGTCTATGCAGGAATTTGTTTCATCTAATAACTTAAGGCATATCCTGACACCAGAAAGAAGAAAACAGGGGAAAACACAGGAATTTAGTATGTCAACCCAGCATAATAATCAAACGTTTATGATTCACGGGCAGGAACTAAAAGATGAATTGGGACGCTTTGTAGGAACACTTCTTATTTATACAGACATTTCTGGACAGGAAAAATTAAAGGACGAAGCCACATTTTATGCTACAAGGGATTCTTTGACAGGGGCATGGAGTAGAGAATATTTCTTTGAAATGGTTTCAAAAACAATCAACGAAAATCCTAAAAAGGAATACGTTATGATTGCTTCGGATATTTATCAGTTTAAGATGTTTAATGACATTCTCGGAATATCAACGGGAAATGATTTGCTTCTTACCATTTCAAGAGGCCTTGAGCAGAATGTACACAGAGGCTGGATTTTCTCTCGTATTTCAGCAGATCGCTTTGCACTATTTATGCCACAGGAAGATTTTGACGAAAAGAGCTTTCTTCAAAAAACAAATGCGGCAATAGAGCAGAGGGGATATGCGCTTCGTGTACATTTTTATATTGGCGTGTATAAAAATGTGGACACAAAATTGCAGGCGCACAGCATTTACGATAGAGCATATATGGCATTAGAGTCCATCAAAGGCAGCATGGAGAGGCAGATTGCTTATTATGATGAAGAGATACGAAGTAAAAGATTATATGAGGCGCTTACGATTGATGAATTAACATATGCGTTAGAAGCAGAACAGTTCTCAATCTATTTTCAGCCACAAATGGATAGCTTTAGCGGAAAGGTTGTTGGAGCTGAGGCTTTGGTACGTTGGATGAGTCCAAAACGTGGTGTGATTTCGCCATGCGAATTTATTCCATTGTTTGAAGCAAATGGTATGATTGCAAAACTTGATTATCATGTATGGGAATTGGCTTGTAAACAAATCAAGGAATGGAATGAGCAGGGGTACTTTAACCGTTCGATATCGGTCAATATTTCTGCAAAAGACTTTTACTTAATGGATGTTTATGAGTCTATTTGTGGATTGGTTGAAAAATATAATATTTCGCCAAAATATTTAAAACTGGAAATTACAGAAACCGCTTTCGTCATTGAAGTAAAAGAACAGATTAAATTAGTAAAAAGATTACGGGAAAAAGGATTTATTGTCAGCATAGATGATTTTGGAAGCGGATATTCTTCACTAAACAGTTTAAAGTATATTTCCGTAGAACTTATCAAATTGGACATGAAATTTTTCGAAGAAACAAAAGATAAGGAACGGGCAAAAACTATTATTGAAAGTGTTGTTCGACTAGCGTATAATTTAAAAATGTCAGTAATTGCAGAAGGTGTAGAAACAGAGGAAAATGTGAAAATGCTTCAGGAAATGGGATGTGGTTTAGTACAAGGATATTATTATTCACAACCTTTAAACAAGACGGATTTTGAGGCTTATATGGAAAGACATGGCTGTATAGACTTTTGCGAAATTATTGAAAAAGCAAAAAAGTAGACTTAGGTAGGAGATAAAGTTTTGAGCGTATTTAATGTTGAACTTAAAAGGGTAGTAGATGATAGTTACGAGATAGAGATTGGTTATGACCTTATGGATTGCTTAGTGGGTGATCTTGAAAAGGGATTAATAGGTTCTATAAAAAAAATCGCCGTTGTAACAGATTCAAATGTTCGCGATTTATATGCAAAACCAATTTGCGAAAAATTGGTACACAGTGGATATCAGGTGGATTTGTTTGTTTTTCCAGCAGGAGAAAAAAGCAAAACACGTGAGACAAAAGAAAAAATTGAAGATGCGATGTTGGAAAAAGGATATCGTAGAGATTGTTGTATTATCGCTGTTGGCGGTGGTGTGGTAACTGATTTGTCTGGTTTTGTAGCAGGAACATTCGGACGAGGAGTTCCATTTATTAATTATGCTACAACATTACTTGCGGCAGCAGATGCATCTGTAGGTGGAAAAACAGCGGTAGATACTCCTCTCGCAACAAACCTTATTGGATTATTTAATCAGCCACAGAAGGTGTATATCGATATTGCGGCTTGGGAAACACTTCCAAAACGTGAAATGATTAGTGGATTGTCTGAGACAATTAAGCATGCATGTCTTGCAAGTGAAGATTTTTTTGAATTCATCGAAGAGAATGTGGATGATATTCTAAATTATAAGAAGTTCGCTTGTGAATATGTTGCAGAAACAAATTGTAAAATTAAATATCAGGTTGTAATGCAGGACGAAAAAGAAAGTGGTTTGCGTGAAGTATTAAATTTGGGGCATACCGTAGGTCGTGCGATTGAAACGGTCAGTGAATATAAACTTTTGCACGGAGAAGCGCTTGCGATTGGTATGGCTGCAGAGGTGATGCTTTCAGCAAGACTTGGATATATGTCAGAAGAGGAGGCAAAACGCGTCATTGATTTGTATCAAAAAGCAGGATTGCCTACAACAATTCCGGATTATATCGATAGAGAAGCGCTTTTGCGTAAGCTCTATACAGATAAAAAAGTAAGAGATGGGAAACTTCGTTTTGTTCTTCAAAAAGGAATTGGACAGGTGGTAGAGTATGCACCGGGTGTATTCGCAAGACCAATTGAAGAGGAAGTTGCAAGAGATATTATTATGGCAATGTAATCTTTTATATGATTTCAATTGGCTTTGTGAAATCATTTTTATACAAATGACCGGACTGTGAAGTTCTTATCATGTTATAAAGATTTGTTGCAAATAAATCTTTTTCAAAAAGTGAATATGCATAGTCGTCTAAAATTTTTGAAGCGTCGGCTACTTTTGTAACAAGAGGTGAAGTGCCATGGTTATTAATTTCGGTTAATAAACTATTGGCACTTTTTTTAAATCCCAAAATACGCAAATATGGTGTGGGATTTTGTCGATAGTTATCGTAGTCGGCTTGTGTAATATTTAATAATATGTGTAGAAGACAACGACTGATTCTTGTATACGTAATCTCTTTGGTTTTCAGCTGATTGCAAAAATCAGAGAATGAAACATAATTTGCCAGGGCATTACAAATACGGTTTGATAAATCATTGTTACAATCTGCAAAATGTGAAAAACCAGCAGTTTGCAACTCTAACAAACGATAACCTAATATAGAAGATAACTCATCTTCAGACAAAAGAGGATTCGAATCTGCAATGTATGAAGATAAAATATTGTATGCATTTGACGGCATCTGTTTTTTTACCTCAGAAAGAATTTCATCAGAAGAAGACGCTAAATAATTTCGAATAGCGCTAGCAGATGCGTGACCATTTTCCATAGAAAGACTATGATATCCATTTCCTTTCCTTTCAATTAAGAAAGGGGAAATGGATGTTTTTTGATTGATCAGTGCTTTTAAATATTCAATGCCAAGGATATTGTTTGGCGTGGATAAAATTGTTTCAATCTCTTTTTTAGAAAAAGGGGATTGTTTCATAGACTCTAGAAGAGCTTGGTTTCTAGCTTCTGGATAAGAGAAACCTGATTTTTGATAGTTTGAAATTTTTTCTTTAAATTCGGGTGTTTCATCTATTAAGTAGGATGCAATGAAATTTAATGCAGAAAGCTTATTGGTTTCTGCACCAAAACATAATATGTCAACGACACCTGTAGATTTAAGAAGAGAAACTCCTCCATTTGCAAAGAACTCTGCAGAGGCGGTAGACCAAATGGTTGGAAGTTCTAGCACTAAATCGGCACCTTCCATAAGTGCCATTCTTGCACGGGTATGCTTATCAAGCATAGCAGGAACACCTCTTTGTAAAAAGTTTCCGCTCATTGCAATAATGACATAATCAGCATTTGTTTGTTTTTTAATTTCTTCTATTTGATATTTGTGTCCATTGTGAAAAGGATTATATTCTGCAATGATTCCAATTACTTTCATGTGTGGTCCTTCCTTAGCTATCTGTTTTCTACAATTAGTTGATAAAAATATCATAGCAGAAGATAGAATGCATTTCTATATTTTCGAACACTTATGTCAAAAGATTTGGGACTTGTATAGTTTTTGAAAAGGTTTTATACTAAAACTAGTATGTAAATTATCAAAGGAGAGTGTAATTTATGAACGTATTAGTTGTAAACTGTGGTAGTTCATCACTAAAATATCAGTTAATCAATTCTGAAACAGAAAATGTTCTCGCAAAAGGTTTGTGTGAACGTATCGGTATTGATGGACGTCTTGTGTACCAGAAAGATGGCGGAGAAAAGGAGATTACAGATGTTGCTATGCCAACACATAAGCAAGCTATTCAGTTTGTGTTAGATGCCTTAGTAAATCCTTCTACGGGAGCAATTGCTTCTTTATCAGAAATTGACGCTGTTGGACATCGTGTGGTACATGGTGGAGAACGTTTTGCGTCATCAGCAGTTGTTACAGAAGATGTATTAAAAGAGATTGAAATGTGTAGTGACTTGGCTCCACTTCATAATCCTGCAAATATGATTGGAATTCGAGCTTGTCAGGAAATTATGCCAAATATTCCGATGGTAGTAGTATTTGATACTTCCTTCCATCAGACAATGCCTGAAGTGGCATATACCTATGGGCTTCCATATGAGTATTACGAGAAATACAAAGTTCGTCGTTATGGATTCCATGGAACAAGCCATAGCTATGTATCAAAGCAAGTTGCGAAAGTGTTAAACCGTGATATAAATGATATGAAAATTATTGTTTGCCATTTAGGTAATGGGGCAAGTGTTTGTGCAGTAAAGAATGGAAAATCTGTAGATACTTCTATGGGACTTACTCCATTAGAAGGACTTATCATGGGAACACGCTCGGGTGACGTGGATCCTGCGGTAATCGAATTTATTGCAGAAAAGGAAAAACTTTCATTAAGTGAAGTGATGAATGTATTGAATAAAAAGTCAGGTGTCGCCGGAATGTCAGGAGTTTCTAGTGATTTTAGAGATTTACAGGCTGCAGCAGAAGCTGGAAATAAAAAGGCGATTCTTGCAATAGATGCATTTATTTATCGTGTAGTAAAATATATTGGTGCATATACAGCAGCTATGAATGGTGTTGATGCAATTGCATTTACAGCAGGTGCTGGAGAAAACAATGACTGGATGAGAGCAAAGATTTTAGAGAACTTTGGTTATTTAGGAATTACTGTGGATAAATCAGTAAATGACGGATTGCGTGGTGAAGACAAAGTAATCACAACTGCTGATTCTAAGGTGGCTGCACTTTGTATTGCAACAAACGAAGAATTGGCAATTTGTCAGGAAACAGTAGCTCTTATAAAATAGTAAAGAAAAGAAATTTATATGTTGACAAACATAATTTCAATATGTATAATTTGTTAGGTGCGAATAGGAGAATACTATGAAAATTGATATTTCAAACGTAGTAAAGTCGATTAATAAAGCGATTGTTGAGGAAGTTTCAATTGAGATGGAATCGTTTCAATCAAAATTAGGAGATTATCCTATTTTAAAGAAAGCACCAGTGACACTTCAAATTGCAAACCGTGAAAACAAGCAATTGCTTGTGAAGGGACATGTAGAATTGGAGTTGGGCATTGCGTGTGGAAGATGTTTGGAAGAAGTTCCAACATCAATCTGTTTCGATATTGATAAAGAACTTGTTATTTCCGATAACAGTATTATTGATGAAGAAATGGATGAAACAGACTACCTGATTGGGTTTGAGATGGATGTAGATAAGCTTGTCTACGCCGAGATTTTGGTGAACTGGCCGATGAAAGTTCTGTGCAAGGACGACTGTGAAGGAATTTGCAGAGTCTGCGGGATGAACTTGAATAAGGGCACCTGCAATTGCGAACGTTCAGAACTAGATCCAAGAATGGCAGCAATCCAAGATATATTTAACAAGTTTAAGGAGGTGTAAACAAATGTCAATTTGTCCAAAGAATAAATCTTCTAAAGGAAGAAGAGATAAGAGAAGAGCTAACTGGAAAATGTCAGCTCCAGCGTTGGTTAAATGCAGCAAATGTGGTGAATTAATGATGCCTCATAGAGTATGCAAAAACTGCGGTTCTTACAATAAAAAAGAAATCATCGCTATGGATTAATTTTTGCGAATTTGGCCCTCGAGTATTTTTCTCGAGGGTTTTTTTTTGATAGGAAATTCCTATTAAAAAAATCTCTTGTTTTTGTCAAAATAAACAATTGATTTATAGAGGGAGTTATAGTATATTTTCTAATGGATGCATAAGGAGGGGTGAAGTATGCAAAATATCACAAAAGTTGTCCTCGATGCAATGGGCGGAGATAATGCTCCACAGGAACCGGTAAAAGCAGCTGTGGATGCAGTAAAGGCTCGTGATGATATCAAAGTGTTTTTAGTGGGACAACAAGATATCGTTAACGCGGAACTTCAGAAATACGAATATCCAAAAGATAAGATAGAAGTTGTTGACGCACCAGAAGTAATTGAGATGGCGGAACCACCAGTACTTGCAATAAGAAAGAAAAAGCAGTCTTCGATTGTTGTTGGTATGAATATGGTGAAAAATAAAGAAGCAGATGCATTTGTTTCGGCTGGAAGCTCAGGAGCAATCTTAGTTGGTGGACAGGTAATTGTTGGAAAAATTAAAGGGGTTCTTAGACCGCCTCTTGCACCGGTTATTCCAACAGAAAATGGAGTATCACTGTTAATTGACTGTGGTGCAAATGTAGATGCAAGAGCAGAACATTTGGTTCAGTTTGCAAAAATGGGTTCCATTTATATGGAAAATGTTATCGGCGTAAAGGAACCAAGAGTTGCGATTGTAAACATTGGAGCTGAGGAAGAAAAGGGAAATGCACTTGTAAAAGAGACAATGCCACTTTTAAAAGAGTGTGAAGATATAAACTTTGTAGGTAGCATTGAATCACGCGAAATTCCACATGGTGGAGCTGATGTTATTGTTTGTGAAGCATTTACAGGAAATGTAATCTTGAAATTATATGAAGGATTAGCTTCTACACTCGTCAGTGTAATTAAACGCGGATTGCTTAGCACATTCATTAGTAAAATTGGTGCTGCTTTGGCATTACCAGCATTAAAGAAGACGTTAAAAACATTTGATGCAACTGAGTATGGCGGAGCACCACTTTTAGGGTTAAATGGACTTGTAGTAAAAACACATGGAAGTTCAAAGTCAAAAGAAATTACAAATGCGATATATCAATGTGTTGTTTTTAAACAGCAGGATATCAATGGCAAAATAAAGGAACATATTACAGCCGATTCGAAGGTTGTAGAATAGAAAGGAATTAGATTATGGAATTCGAAAAATTAAAACAGATTATCGTTGAAGTATTAAACGTTGATGAAAGTGAAGTTACAATGGAAAGCACATTTATTGATGATTTAGGTGCTGATTCTCTTGATGTATTCCAGATTATTATGGGATTAGAAGAAGAATTTGACATTGAAATTCCAAATGAGGAAGCTGAAAAAATCGTTACAGTTGGTGATGCTGTAGAGCAGATTAAAAACGCAATTAACTAATCGGACAGGATATATTAATAAGAGTTCGCATTGCGAACTCTTATTTTGATATTCTAAAGCGTAAATGAATTGAAAGGAAATGACATGTCAAAACTAAAAAGATTTCAAGAAGTCATTGGATATGAATTTGGGCAGGAAGGCTTACTTAGACAGGCACTTACGCATAGTTCATTTGCAAATGAAAAGCATATGAAAAAGTTGTCGGATAATGAACGGTTAGAGTTCTTGGGTGATGCCGTATTAGAACTTGTATCAAGTGAGTTTTTATATTTGAATTATCCAAACCTTCCGGAAGGAAAACTTACAAAATTACGTGCTAGTATTGTTTGTGAACCAACACTTGCATTATGCACAAAAGAGATTTCACTTGGAGATTATTTATATTTAGGAAAAGGTGAAGATTTAACTGGTGGACGTAACCGTAAGTCTATTTTATCAGATGCAATGGAAGCTGTTATAGGAGCAATCTATTTGGATGGTGGTTTTGCTAATGCAAAAGAGTTCATTATGAAGTTTATTCTTACAGACATTGATAAGAAGCAACTCTTTTATGATAGCAAGACTATCCTGCAGGAGGTCGTGCAGGGAGAACATGAGCAACTTTCCTATGTGCTTACAGAGGAGTCAGGGCCAGATCATGATAAAAGCTTTACAGTAGAAGTACATATTGGAGATAAATGTGTTAGTATGGGTAAAGGACATACGAAAAAGGCAGCTGAACAGGAGGCTGCATATAAAGCGCTTCTTATTTTGAAGCCGGAAAATGGGAGTAAGTAATGTATTTAAAAAGTTTAGAGGTACATGGTTTTAAATCATTTGCAAATAAAATCGTATTTGATTTTCATAATGGTATTACAGGTATTGTAGGACCAAACGGAAGTGGAAAGAGTAATGTTGCGGATGCAGTACGTTGGGTTCTCGGGGAACAAAGTGCAAAACAGCTTCGTGGTGCATCAATGCAGGATGTTATTTTTGCAGGTACGGAGAATCGTAAACCACTTAGTTATGCATATGTTGCAATTACGCTAGATAATTCAGATCATCAACTTGCGATTGATTATGAAGAAGTAACTATCGCAAGAAGAGTATATCGTTCTGGAGAAAGTGAATATTTAATTAATGGTAATGTGTGTCGTTTAAAAGAAGTTTCAGAACTTTTCTATGATACAGGTATTGGTAAAGAAGGATACTCTATCATTGGTCAGGGGCAGATTGATCGAATTTTAAGTGGAAAACCAGAAGAACGTCGTGAGTTATTTGACGAGGCAGCTGGTATTGTTAAATTTAAAAAGAGAAAAAATACTGCACAGAAGAAATTGGAAAATGAACGAGAAAATCTGGTTCGTGTTAATGATATTCTTGCTGAGTTAGAACGCCAGGTAGGACCATTAGAACGTCAGTCTGAGAAGGCAAAAACATATCTGAAGAAAAAGTCGGAGTTAAAAGATTATGATGTTAATATGTTCTTGCTTGAGTCAAGCCGTATTGAAGAACAAAAGACAGAAGTAGAACAGAAATTTGAGATTGCAAATGCTCAGTTTAACGATGCAAATCAGGCATATGAAAAAATTCGTGAAGAATATGATCAGTTAGAAAAGAGTATTGAAGAAATTGATGAAAAGATTAATTCAATTCGCGAAAACATTGGAAATTCTTCTGTTATGCGTGAAAAACTCGAAGGTCAAATTCAGATTTTAAACGAACAGATTCGTACGGTAGAAACAACAGACGAACACCTACAGAGTCGTTTGGAAGCAATTGAAAAAGAAAAAGACGAACGTTTCCAAATGAAAAAGTCTTATGAAGACAATAAGGCAGAACTTGATGCACAACTAACGACAATTGAAGAACGAAAAAATGAGGCTCAGGCAGAATTAGATAAAATTCAGGCTGAGATTTTAAGATGCAATACAGCTATCGAAAATGGACAAAATGAATTGATTCAATTATTGAATCAAAATGTCTCTATCAAAACTCGACAGCAGAGATTTGATACAATGTTAGAACAGATTAATATTCGTAAAGCAGAGCTTAATAAACGATTATTAGATAGAAAAACGCAGGAAGCAGGTTTGGATTCTGTTCTAGCAGGCTATCAGGCAGAACTTGATGTCGTAAATCAAAAAATTGATGAAATGAAGGCATCTCGTGAAACTCTTTTAGAAAAGAATAAAGAGTGGAAAGCAAAGCAGGCAGAAAACTTAAGAAATATTGAAGAAAAGCAGACGAAATATCATAAACAGCAATCTAGATTAGAATCTCTTAGAAATATTGCTGAGCGTTATGATGGATATGGAAACAGTATCCGTAAAGTTATGGAACAAAAGGCTGAAAATAAAGGCCTTTTGGGTGTTGTATCAGATTTGATTCAAACAGAAAAGAAATACGAGCTTGCAATTGAAACAGCGCTTGGTGGAAATATTCAAAATATCGTTACAGAAGATGAAGCTACAGCAAAGAAGATGATTTCTTTCTTGAAAGAAAATCGTCTTGGACGAGCAACATTCCTCCCACTTACATCAGTAAGTGCAAAGAGTAACCCCAAAAATGAGAACTGTTTGGATGAAATTGGTGTAATCGGTCTTGCAAATAAACTTGTAAAATGTGAATCAAAATACGATGAAGTTGCAGCATATCTTCTTGGAAGAGTGTTAGTAGTGGATACAATTGATCATGCGATTGCATTAGCAAAGAAGAATCACTACAGTTTACATATTGTAACATTAGAAGGTGAATACTTAAGTCCAGGTGGATCAATGACAGGTGGTGCATTTAAAAATTCCAATAATCTTCTCGCTCGTAAACGTGAAGTAGAAGAAATGGAAAAGATGGTTGCATCATTAGAAAAAGAGCTTTCTGAGCTTAAAAATCGAAGAGATGATATTCTTACTGCAATTGCATTAAATGAAGAAGAGTTAGAGGGTGTAAAAGCACAGCTTCAGGAACACTACATTCTTCAAAATACTGCGAAACTTAATGTAGAAAGAGCAACACAGCAAAGAAACGAAAGCGAAAATGTATTTGCTGGTCTTATTAATGAAAATAACGAGATTGAAAACCAGATTTCAGATATCAACTTAAACAAGCAAAAAATTCTTGAAGAAATTGAACGTGCAAAGAATCGTGAAGTTGAAATTGGAGAAGAAAGCAAAAACTTCCAGGCTATTCTTGAGGAACAGACAACTCTTGAAGTGACGGCAAAAGAAAAAGTAAATAATATTTTGTTGGAAGTAACAAATATTTCCCGAAGCATGGAATTCGTTATGGAAAACATAACTCGTATTAACAACGAGATTGAGAAATATGATGTAGAGTGTGCAGATATTCTTGATAATGCAAAAAATGCAAAAGAGGATGTTGAAAAGAAGAAGCATGACATCGAAGAAATCAAAAAGACTATTTTGGCTTCAGATGATACAAACAATAAATTAAAGGAAGAACTTCAAGCTTGTATTGAACAAAAAGAAACGATGAATCAGAATCATCGTGGATTTTTCCAGAAACAGGAAGAAATTTCAAAACAAATCAATGATTTGGATAAAGAAATTTATCGTTTAAATAGTCAAAGAGAAAAACTTTCCGAAGCATATGAATATCAGATTAATTATATGTGGGAAGAATATGAGTTAACTCCAAATGCAGCAAAAGATCTTCGTAATGAGACATATGACGATCTTAGTGCGTTAAAGAAGATGATTGTAGAAATCAAAGATGAAATCAAACGCCTTGGCGATGTCAATGTTAATGCAATCGAAGAGTACAAAGAAGTTTCTGAAAGATATGAATTCTTAAAAAATCAGCATGATGATTTGATTGAGGCAGAACAGACGTTGATGGGAATTATTGAGGAGCTTGATGTAGGAATGCGTAAGCAGTTTACAGAGAAGTTCGCAGAGATTCAAAGAGAATTTGATAAATCATTCAAACAACTATTTGGTGGTGGACATGGTACGCTTGAACTTGTAGAAGATGAAGATATTTTGGAATGTGGAATTCGAATTATTGCACAGCCACCAGGAAAAAAACTTCAAAACATGATGCAGTTATCCGGTGGAGAAAAGGCATTAACAGCGATTGCACTCTTGTTTGCAATTCAGTGTTTAAAACCATCTCCATTCTGTTTGTTAGACGAAATTGAAGCCGCGCTTGATGACTCAAATGTTGGTAGATTTGCAAATTACCTTAACAAATTGACAAAGAATACCCAGTTTATTGTTATTACACATAGACGTGGAACAATGGGAGCTGCAGATCGTTTATACGGTATTACAATGCAGGAAAAAGGTGTTTCAACACTTGTTTCTGTAAATCTGATTGATAATGACTTGACGGAGTAATCATATGGGTGAAGAAAAGGAAAAGAAAGGTTTTTTTCAGAAATTAGTTTCTGGATTAACGAAGACAAGAGATAATATTGTATCAGGTATTGATTCGATTTTTTGCGGGTTTTCTCATATTGATGAGGATTTCTACGAAGAATTGGAAGAAATCCTTATCATGGGGGATTTAGGGGTAAGAGCTACAGAAGCTATCCTAGATGATCTTAGAAGAAAAGTAAAAGAAAATCACATTAAAGAGCCAGCGGAATGTAAAGAGTTTTTGATTGAAAGTATCAAAGAACAGATGAGAGTAGAAGAAACAGCATATCGTTTTGAAGAGGAACAGTCGGTTCTTTTGGTGATTGGTGTAAATGGAGTTGGAAAAACAACGACAGTCGGAAAACTTGCCGGAAAATTGAAAGCGCAGGGAAAGAAAGTTGTAATTGCTGGCGCGGATACTTTCCGTGCCGCTGCTGGTGACCAGTTGAAAGAATGGGCAAACCGTTCCGGAGTAGATATGATTGGAGGCGCTGAAGGCGCAGATCCAGGATCTGTTGTATATGATGCAACGGCGGCTGCAAAAGCTAGAGGTGCAGATGTATTAATGATTGATACCGCAGGACGACTTCATAACAAGAAGAATTTGATGAACGAACTTGGAAAAATCAATAAGATTATTGATAGAGAATATCCAAATGCTTTTCGTGAAACTTTAGTTGTATTAGATGCAACAACAGGACAAAATGCATTGGTACAGGCAAAAGAATTTTCTGAGGTAGCAAAAATAACAGGTATTGTCCTTACAAAGATGGATGGAACTGCAAAGGGTGGAATTGCTGTTGCAATTCAGTCGGAACTTAAAGTGCCGGTAAAATATATCGGTGTAGGTGAAACCATTGATGACTTACAAAAATTTGATAGTGATGAATTTGTAAATGCACTATTTACAAATGAAACCACAAAGGAGTAATATATTACTAATTTGTAAGAAAAGTATTTGAAGTAGGAGATATATGTTATGTTAACTTTGGAGAAGTTTGAAGAAGCAAGTCAAAAAGTAAAAGAAGTTACACTTGAAACAAAACTTGTTTATAGTGATTTTTTAAGTGCGCAGACCGGAAATAAGGTTTATCTTAAGCCAGAAAATATGCAGCTTACAGGTGCATATAAATTGCGTGGCGCATATTATAAAATTAGTACATTGACAGAGGAAGAACGTAAAAGAGGGCTTATTACTGCATCTGCAGGAAACCATGCGCAGGGTGTTGCATACGCTGCAAAGAGTTACGGTTGTAAAGCTGTAATCGTAATGCCAACAACTACTCCTCTTATTAAAGTAAATCGTACAAAAAGCTACGGAGCAGAGGTTGTATTATATGGTGATGTATATGATGAAGCTTGTGCATATGCATTACAGTTAGCTGAAGAAAAAGGATATACATTTATCCATCCATTTGATGATCCGGTTGTTGCAACCGGACAGGGAACAATTGCAATGGAAATTTTTCAGGAACTTCCACTTGTAGAGTACATTTTAGTTCCAATTGGTGGCGGTGGATTAGCGACGGGTGTATCAGCTCTTGCAAAATTATTAAATCCAAAGATTAAAGTGATTGGTGTAGAACCTGCTGGTGCAAACTGTATGCAGGCTTCATTCAAGGCTGGTGAAGTTGTAACACTTCCGGGTGTAAATACGATTGCAGATGGTACTGCAGTAAAAACTCCTGGAAGCAAAATTTTCCCATATATTCGTGAGAATTTAGATGAAATAATTACAGTAGAAGATGACGAACTCATTGTCGCATTCCTTGATATGGTAGAGAACCACAAAATGGTTGTGGAAAATTCTGGTCTTCTTACCGTTGCAGCATTGAAACATTTAGATGTAAAAGATAAACGTGTTGTTTCTATCCTTAGTGGCGGAAATATGGATGTAATTACCATGTCATCCGTAGTTCAGCAGGGACTTATTTTTAGAGACCGTATCTTTACTGTTTCTGTTTTGCTTCCAGATAAGCCAGGTGAATTATCAAAGGTTGCAGATACAATTGCAAGAGAACAGGGAAATGTTATTAAGCTTGAACATAACCAGTTTGTTACAACAAATAGAAATGCGGCGGTAGAACTTCGTATTACATTAGAAAGTTTTGGAACCGATCATAAGAAACAGATTATTCAGGCATTAGAAAAAGAAAATTATAAACCAAAGATTGTAAGAACAATGATCTAAGAATAAAAAGAGGCGTTTTGCCTCTTTTTGTTATAATGATATATAAAAGCGATGCTATACGAAATTAAGAAGAGGATACAAAATTGACACCATTACAACGAAAAAATTTTACAAATCAGATTCAGCGTATCCTGCATGTGCCGGGAAATTACCGAGGAGGCGTGTTAGAATTTGTAATTGTAGTCGACTATTGTTTGTCACAAGAGGTGATAAATGTGGCTGTAAAAGAAATGATTACAGTGCTTAAAAATACAGATAAGATTTTCTTAAATGCAAGACTAAACATTATCAAATGGATTTCGGATGAGAAAATTATAAAGGAAGTGTCTTCTATGGGAATGGCACAAATGGGACGTTCTTTTGAAGTATGGGAAAATGGTGATTCAAAGAAAAGTTATGATGAGCTTACCAGGCAACTAAAGTTATTTTATGCACGAAGTAAAATTGTGATTGTGTTATCGAAAGGTGACTATATTACAAAAGAGAAGGAAGCGGTTGAAAAAAATTTGAAACCATTTTTGGGACGAAAAATGTATTTGATTTCACCGAATGATATCCTTGATATGAACCATGAAAAATAGTGAGGAATGTAAATAAGATGAAACCAAGAGAATTGTTGGATGCACTTTCTGTTGCATCGAAATTAAAAGATACAACGAGACATTGCTGTTCAGAAAAGAGAAGACCTGAAAGTGTGGCAGAACATTGCTTTCGAGCTTCTTTGATGGCGTATTTTTTAAAGGATGAGATGCCTGATATAGATGTGGATAAGGTAATAAAGATGTGCTTGATTCATGATTTGGGAGAGGCATTTACCGGAGATATTCCATGTTTTGATAAAACAAAAGAGGATGAAGAGCTAGAAGAACAAAAGTTAAACGATTGGGTTGAGTCATTGCCAGAGAGTCTTTCTAATGATATGAAAGCCTTGTATCAGGAAATGAGTAAGATGCAAACGAAAGAGGCAAAACTTTTTAAGTGTATTGATGGACTTGAAGCTGTGATTTCACATAATGAATCGCCTTTGGATACATGGATAGAAACAGAATATACGTTAAATCAGACATATGCTGCTGATAGATGTGAAATTTCGCCATTTTTGGTGGAACTTCGTGCATTGTTAAAAGAGGACACCATAAGGAAGTTAGATGAACATAATTAGATGCAATGCAAAAGAAAAACAAGAAAAGAAAATAGAAAAAGTGTTGTCAAGAAAAAATGCTTGCGTGCAAGAAAAAATACTTGACACCCTTTTTGCGTTATGTTAATCTATCCAAGGTGAAAAAATATGGAACAAAAATTTGAACAGGCGCTATTATATGATTTTTATGGCGAAATGCTAAATGAACATCAGCGCAATATATATGAAGATTTCGTTTTTAATGATCTTTCATTGGGAGAGATTGCAGAGGAAATAGGGATTTCAAGACAAGGTGTTTCGGATATGATTAAACGATGCACAAAGAAACTAGAAACCTATGAAGCAAAACTTCACCTTGTTAGTAAATTTCTTTCGATCAAAAACGATGTAGCACAAATTCATGAGTTAAGTGAGAAATTCAAGGAAACTCATGATGAAAAAATTATAAGTGAAATCGAAATTATTTCGAATCAGATATTAGAGGAGCTGTAAATATGGCATTTGACAGTTTATCAGAAAAACTGCAGAACGTATTTCGTAATTTGCGTAGCAAAGGACGTCTTACAGAAGATGACGTTAAAGTTGCATTAAAAGAAGTTAAAATGGCTCTTTTGGAAGCAGATGTAAACTTTAAGGTTGTAAAACAGTTTGTCAAAGACGTACAGGAACGTGCGGTTGGACAAGACGTTATGAACGGCTTAAATCCTGGACAGATGGTTATTAAAATCGTAAACGAAGAAATGGTAAAACTCATGGGTTCTGAAACCACAGAGATTGCATTTCGACCAGGAAAAGCGTTAACTGTTATTATGATGGCTGGTCTTCAGGGTGCTGGTAAGACAACCACTACCGCGAAGATTGCAGGAAAGTTAAAAAACAAAGGCAAGAAAACTTTGCTTGCAGCATGTGATGTGTATCGTCCGGCTGCGATTGAACAGTTAAAGATTAACGGAGAAAAACAGGGCGTAGAAGTCTTTTCAATGGGCGATAAACAAAAGCCTGAAGATATTGCAAAAGAGGCTGTTTTATACGCAACAAAGCATGAATTTAATGTGCTTATTATCGATACTGCTGGTCGACTTCATGTAGATGAAGAAATGATGGCGGAGTTAGAAAGAATAAAAAATGTAACAGATGCATTCCAAACACTTCTTGTTGTTGATGCAATGACAGGTCAGGATGCGGTAAACGTTGCATCGACATTCGATGAAAAAATTGGTATTGATGGTGTAGTACTTACCAAATTGGATGGTGATACCCGAGGTGGTGCGGCACTTTCGATTAGAGCAGTAACTGGAAAACCTATTTTGTTCGCAGGTATGGGTGAAAAACTTTCTGATTTAGAACAGTTTTATCCAGATCGTATGGCATCAAGAATCCTTGGAATGGGTGATGTGCTTACAATGATTGAAAAAGCACAGGAAAACATCGATGAGGAAAAAGCAAAAGCCATCGAAAAGAAAATGCGAAAGAATGAATTTGACTTTGAGATGTATTTAGATTCTATGAGTCAGATGAAAAAAATGGGTGGACTTGGAAGTCTGATGGGCATGATGCCCGGACTAGGTATCGGTGGCGGAAAAATGCCAGATATTGATACCGATGAAGCAGAAAAGAAACTTGCACGAACAGAAGCAATTATCTATTCGATGACACCGGAAGAAAGAAGAAATCCAAAACTTATGAATCCGAGTCGAAAAAATCGTATTGCAAAAGGTGCAGGGGTTGATATTGCTGAAGTAAATCGTCTTGTAAAACAGTTTGAACAAATGAAAAAGATGATGAAGCAAATGCCTGGACTAATGGGCGGTAAACGTGGTAAAAGAGGAATGTTTAAAGGCTTTCCTTTTTAACAGTAGGTAAAACTACAATATATAATAATTTACATTTTATTTAATTTTAGGAGGAACAAAAAATGGCAGTAAAAATCAGATTAAGAAGAATGGGACAGAAAAAAGCACCTTTCTATAGAATCGTAGTAGCAGATTCAAGATCACCTCGTGATGGAAGATGTATCGAAGAAATCGGAACATACGATCCAACTAAAAACCCAACAGAATACAATGTTAATGAAGAATTAGCAAAAAAATGGTTAGCAAATGGTGCTCAGCCAACAGAAACAGTTAACAGAATTTTCAAAGCTGCAGGTATTGAAAAATAAATCCTAAAAAGGGGTAGACTCAATGAAAGAATTAGTAGAAGTAATTGCTAAATCGCTTGTTGATTTTCCGGATGAAGTTGTTGTAACAGAAACTGAGAATGAAAAAGCAATTGTTTTAGAATTACGTGTTTCACAGTCTGATATGGGGAAGGTAATTGGTAAACAGGGACGTATTGCAAAAGCAATTCGTGCCGTTGTAAAAGCCGCAGCCTCAAAGGAAGACAAAAAAGTTGTAGTAGAAATAGTGCAATAAGTATTAAGGTCGCTTTTATTGGCGACCTTAAATTGAATTAAAATACATCATAAGGAGATGGCAAATGGAACAATTATTACGCGTAGGTGTGATTACGACAACACACGGAGTAAGAGGGGAAGTTAAAGTTTTTCCAACAACAGATGACCCAAAACGATTCAAAAAACTAAAAAATGTCATCTTAGATGATGGAAAAACACAGATGGAATTAGAAATTGCATCTGTAAAATTTTTCAAAAACCTGGTTATTTTGAAATTTAAGGAATTTGATAATTTGAACGATGTTGAAAAATATCGTAAAGCAGAGTTGTATGTAACTCGTGAAAATGCTGTAGAACTTAATGAAGGCGAGTATTTTATTGCGGATCTGATTGGATGTAAAGCGATAACAGATGAAGGCGAAGATTTAGGAGTGCTTTCGGATGTGTTACAAACAGGTGCAAATGATGTATATGTCATTAGTCAAAAAGGACAATCAGATTTATTAGTACCCGTGATTCCACAGTGTATTAAAAACGTAGATTTAGAAACTGAAGTAGTAACCATTCATTTGTTACCAGGGCTTCGTGAGATGAATCAAAAATAAATTAAAAATGAAAATAGAAGAGGGAATAAGATATGGCAAGATACTTAAGAGAAGAATTATTAAATCAACCTGAAGAATTTGTAAACTTTATGATGAATGATTTCTTGACAAAACATGGGTTTACTTATGTGGAACATAAAGGTGAAATGGTATACAGAGGTGGCGGAGATTGGTTCGATATTCCAAGATTCCTAAAATGGTCTTACTATAATGGTGGAATTCATATTGAAGCATGGACTTATACAGTGTGGCTACCAGGTGTATATGGAAAAGAAAATCCATTAAAAGGTTATTATGGATGTGTCTATAAAAGTGCATTCAAAAAAGATATTGAAGAATTAATTGCTTTATTACATCAGAATGTAACTCCACAGACCTATACGCAGGCAAATCCGTCGGTTGCACAGGCTCCGATTAATCCAACTCCGATTGTGGTACAAGGTGTAGATATGTCTCGTTATGCAACAATGGGACTTGTATTTTCAATTCTTAGCTTTCTTGGAATTTGTATTCCTCTTGTAGGAGTTATATTTGGTACAACTGGTATAATTATGTCAAGTAAGGCAAAAAGAGGTACACCATCATCAAAAGCAAATGCTGCATTTGTGGTTTCGATTATTGGACTTGTATTAAGTGTATGTGTTTGGTTATTAAATTTGTTCTTAAATGTACTTATATAGTTTGAGGTAGCTATGAATTTTCATGTTCTAACATTATTTCCTGAAATGGTAATGCATGGTTTAGAGACTAGCATTACAGGGCGAGCAATTGAGCAGAAACTGATTTCTGTTGATGCGGTAAATATCCGTGATTTTTCAAATAATAAACATAAAAAAGTAGACGATTATCCATATGGCGGCGGAGCAGGGATGCTTATGCAGGCACAGCCTGTATACGATGCCTATAAAAGCATTGAAAAGAAAATGCCAAAGGATGCAAAAAAAAGAGTGATTTACGTAACTCCACAAGGTCATTCGTTTAATCAAAGAATGGCAGAAGATTTTGCAAAATCAGATGAAGTTGTTATTTTGTGTGGACATTACGAAGGAATTGATGAACGTGTCTTAGAGGAAATTGTAACCGATTATGTTTCAATTGGTGACTATGTTCTTACTGGTGGTGAACTGGCAGCAATGGTTATGATTGATGCAATATCACGACTTGTAAAAGGTGTTCTTAGTAATGATGATTCTGCAAGAACGGAATCTTTTCAGGCAAATTTGTTAGAACATCCGCAGTATACAAGACCAGAGGTGTGGATGGGAAGAAGTGTTCCAAGTGTCCTGCTTTCCGGTAATCAAAAAAACATTGATAAGTGGAAAATGGATGCGGCGACTGAACGCACAAAAAATCGTAGGCCCGATCTCTATAAAAAGCATTTGATCATGGAAGAAATAAAGGCGCTTATGATGAATTCAAAACTTCACCATATTGATATGATTGAACAGATTAATCGTTGTACTTGCGATTTGATTGGTTTTGAAGGAAAGGAAGTTCTACTTAGAGGAAGAGAAGGGGATATCTATTTCCATACTTGCATGGATGAAACACAAAAGCCAAGACTTCTTATAGATTTCTTAAAAGAAAATCCGGATGAAGTTATGATTTTTCATCAGGAAAGGAGTCTTGTATATTTAAAAGAGATACAAAACCGTTCCTATCGAGTTAAAGTAAAAAATTGTGCATACACCAATCGTGAAAAAATATCAGTATCGGGATTGTATCGTCCGGATGGAAAGCCAATGCCAAATGGGTTAATTATACGTCCAATTGGAAAGGAATATAAAGATACGATTATGGAATGGTATCATACCGTAGGTGATTCAGATTATATCGATGAGAGAATTGAAGCAGGTGTAATGCATGGAGCTTTTATCGAAGATGAATTAGTTGGATTTATTGGTTGCCATGATGATGGAAGTATTGGAATGCTTGAAGTATCACCAAATCACAGAAGACAAAAGATTGGAAAAGCTTTAGAGGTTTATATGATTAATCGAGGAATTGAACTTGGATGGATTCCTTATGGTCAAGTGATTGAAGGAAATGAAGCTTCTTTTGCATTACAAGATAATCTGGGTCTTCATACATCCAAGGAAAGTATTTGGTGGATATAATATTTGAAATAATCCTTGCATTATTGCAGGGTTTATGATAAACTCACTAATGTTGTGAATAAAAAATGATGGTCCTCTGTTGTTAGCATAGTGCGCATTAAGAACGTCAGAATAAGTAGGAGGTCACAAATGAACGCAAGTGAAATCATTAAAAGCATTGAAGCAGAACAGTTAAAAGCTGAAGTGCCACAGTTTAACACAGGTGATACTGTAAAAGTTTACGGTAAAATCAAAGAAGGAAACCGTGAAAGAATTCAGGTTTTCGAAGGAACTGTAATTAAAAAACAGGGTGGAAGCAACCGTGCTACATTCACAGTTAGAAAGCTTTCTAACGGTGTAGGTGTAGAAAAAACTTGGCCTTTACACTCACCAAACGTAGAAAAAGTTGAAGTTGTACGTATGGGTAAAGTACGTCGTGCTAAACTTTACTACTTAAGAGATCGTGTTGGTAAAGCTGCTAAAGTTAAAGAAAAAGTACGCTAATCAATGAATGAGAAGAAGCAGTTGTTGTAAAACAATTGCTTCTTTTTTTGTGTTTATTTCTGAATAAAAATCCACTATAATAGTAACGTGAAAGGAAGGTAATGATATGCAGATTGAATGGAAAAGTTGTATTCGCGTTGCAACAGTAGCATTTGTGCTATTTTTGGCAATCTATTATTGGAAAAGTGCCTGTGGATTTGTAGGTGCATTTTTTAGTGCGGCAACACCTGTGATTATTGGAGTTGTTATTGCGTACATTTTAAATATTCTGATGAGCTTTTATGAGGGGTTTTATTTCACAAAGAGTAAAAATAAGTGGATCAAAAAGACAAAGCGTCCGGTATGTATGGTTCTTGCGATGTTAACGTTTGTCTTAATTGTTGCAATTGTTGTAAGACTTGTTATTCCAGAGCTTGTTTCATGTATTAAATTGCTTGTTTCCTTATTGCCAGGTCAAATTGAAAAGCTGTTGGATAATGAATGGGTTGCAAATGGAATTCCAGAAAATATTTACAAAGAGTTGTCGGCTATTGATTGGAAGAATTATATTTCACAGGTGGCAAAAATTGTACAATCAGGAATTGGAAATACATTTAATACAATTGTTTCTGCTGTTTCGATTTTGTTCTCAGGACTTCTTACCAGCTTTTTAGCGTTCATTTTTAGTATTTATTTCTTACTAGATAAAGAACATATTCTTGAACAGCTTAAGAAGGTTGTAAAAAGGTATATTCCAGAAAAAATTACGAAGAAATTATCATATGTTGGAGCTATTTTAAACGACAGTTTTCATAAATATATTGTAGGACAGTGTACAGAGGCAGTCATTTTAGGTGTTTTATGCATTATTGGGATGTGGATTTTTAGATTCCCATACCCACTTATGATTGGTTGCCTGATTGGTTTTACAGCACTCATTCCTGTTGCAGGAGCATATATTGGGGCGGGTGTAGGTTTTGTAATGATTCTTACGGTTTCACCTTTAAAAGCAATTCTTTTCCTTGTATTTATTGCAGTTCTTCAGCAATTGGAAGGAAATTTAATTTATCCAAAAGTAGTAGGTGGTAGCCTTGGACTTCCAGCAGTTTGGGTACTTGCGGCGGTTACAATCGGAGGCGGTTTGTTAGGGGTTTTAGGAATGCTTATTGGGGTTCCGTTAGCATCGGCATTGTATCGAATTATAAAAGAGGATGTAAAAAAGGAACCAATTGATAAAGAAAAGAAAAAGATAGAAATAATGAAACAGGAGTAAGTATGCGTAGAAAAAGAAGTGGCTTGAATTTTGGCAGACAAAGACGCAAATTCAATATGCCTTTGTTTAAGGAAGTTTTATCATGGGCATTGCAAATTGGCATTGTGATATTACTTTCTTATGTAGTAGTTGCATTTTTTGGTCTTAGAACATCTGTAATCGGACAGGCAATGGAGAATACCTTAAAGAGCAATGAAAGTATTCTTGTGAATCGTTTTGTATATGTAATTTCAAATCCAAAACCAGGAGATGTGGTGGTTTTTAGACCAAACGGAAATGAAAAATCACACTATTATGTGCGTCGTGTGGTGGCAACACCAGGGGATACGGTTTTAATTGAAGACGGTGCATTATATGTAAATGGGGAATTGTATGATGAAGAAATAGAGGTTGCATCTATGGATGAAGCAGGAGTAGCAAGTGAAGAAATTACACTTCAGGCTCAGGAATACTTTGTTTTGGGTGATAATCGAAATAACAGTGAAGATAGCCGTTTCGCTAATATTGGAAATGTAAAAAAGGAACACATTATAGGAAAAGCCTGGTTCCATTTTGAGTCGTTAGGAAATATGGGTGGAATTGATTAAGGAGGCAGAATATGAATTTTCAGTGGTATCCGGGGCATATGACAAAAGCAAAACGTCAAATGCAAGAAGATATAAAATTAATTGATTTGGTGATTGAGTTAGTCGATGCAAGAATTCCGCTCAGTAGTAGAAATCCTGATATTGATGATTTGGGAAAAAATAAATATCGATTGATTTTGATGAACAAATCAGATTTGGCAGACAAGAAAGCAACAGAACAGTGGAAATCTTTTTTTGAGAAAAAAGGTTTTTTTGTAGTTAGTCTCGATGCACGAAAGAAAAATGCGATGAAGACAATTACAGATATTGTAATGGAAGCATGCAAAGAAAAAATTGAGCGAGATAGAAAGCGAGGAATTAAAAATCGACCTGTAAGAGCAATGGTAGTAGGTATTCCAAATGTTGGAAAATCGACATTTATTAATTCTTATGCGGGAAAGGCTTGTGCAAAGACGGGAAATAAGCCAGGTGTAACAAAAGGAAAACAATGGATTCGCCTTAATAAAAACGTTGAGTTATTAGATACACCAGGAATTCTCTGGCCCAAATTTGAAGATCAGATGGTAGGTCTTCGTTTAGCGCTTATAGGTTCCATAAAAGATGAAATTTTGAATGTTGATGAATTGGCAGTGGAACTTATTAAGATTTTAAAAGCCGAATATCCAGGAATTTTATCAGCTCGATATGAAATTGAGGAAGATAAAGCTGAAGTAGATAATTTGCTTGATATTGCTAAGAGTCGTAATTGTCTTTCAAAGGGAAATGAGCTTGATTATAGTAAAGCAGCTACACTTTTAATTGATGAATTCAGAAGCGGAATGCTTGGAAATATTACATTAGAACGTCCAGTGGAGAAAGAGTGATGGAAGAAAAGAAGATAGGAAGCATTAAAAATGAGTTGGCAGAGCTTTCTGTTTTAGAATTGCCGGATTTTATTCAAATTTATAGCAATGATGAGCGTGCAGGGGTGCAAAAGCTTGTAGAATCGGCGCAAAAGAAGCTGGATAAATATTATGCAGAATTAGAACGTATTGAATTGTTAAAGAAGTATGAAAGAGAGAATAGTCAGTACGCATATATATGTGGAATTGATGAGGTAGGACGTGGACCACTTGCAGGTCCTGTTGTTGCAGGTGCGGTTATTTTGCCAAAGGATTGTGATATTTTATATATCAATGATTCAAAAAAACTTTCTGCTGCAAAAAGAGAAGAACTTTATGATGAAATTATGGAAAAAGCCATTAGTGTCGGAATTGGAATGGCAAGTCCTCAAAGAATTGATGAAATTAACATCTTACAAGCAACGTATGAGGCGATGAGAGAGGCAATCTCAAAACTCAATCCACAGCCGGATTGTTTATTAAATGATGCGGTTACCATTCCTGGAGTAACGATTCATCAGGTTCCAATTATTAAGGGAGATGCAAAAAGTATTTCGATTGGGGCTGCTAGTATTGTTGCAAAAGTAACAAGAGACCGATTGATGGAAGAGTATGATGCTATTTTGCCAGGGTATGGATTTGCATCAAATAAAGGTTATGGATCGGCAGAGCATATTGCGGCATTAAAAGAGATTGGACCTTCGCCAATTCATCGGGCAAGTTTTATTAAAAACTTCGTATCTTAATCCGATATATATCCTATAAAAGGGAAGCAGAGGACACTTATATGCAAATTTCAGATTTGGTATCGCAATATAGTAATAATCTATCGTCGCAGGCAGAGCCTGTTACAACTACAAAAGGAGTAGAGCAGCTTGTTTCTACAATTCGTGAACTTACGGTTGGAAATATTTTTGAAGGGACCATAAATTCTGTAAAAAATGGACAGGTGGTTTTAGGTCTTTCTAACGGTAGGCTTTTGCATGCCCGAATGGATGGAAAGGTACCAATCCAGCAGGGACAGTCGATGTTTTTTCAGGTGAAATCAAATCAAGATGGAGTGATAGCAATTAAGCCATTTACAGTAGATGGAAATGGTGTGAACTTAACTCTTGTGAATGCATTAAAGGCGGCTGGTCTTCCTACAGATGGGAATATGTTATCCATGGTTAATAAAATGATGGAAGAACAAATGCCGATTGATCGTAATTCCCTAAATCAAATGGCAAGATTATGGAATTCTAATAAGAATATTCAGCCACAAACCCTTGTTGAACTTAAAAAATTAAATATTCCGGTAAATGTAGAAAATGCATCACAGTTTGAAAACTACATGGAAGACAAACAGGCAATCACAAAGGAAATGAACTCGTTTGTTGAGGAGTTTCCAAAGTTTTTTTTTCGATACAAAAATGGATACACCTGTTTTGCTTGAGACAGCAACCAAAATGCTAGATGTTTTTTCGAGTGAAATGCCAAAAGAAGCATTACCACTAAAGGCGGTGCTAACAGATTTTCAGATTTCTTCTTTGCAAAAACAGGTGCTAGAGGTGTTTGGTGGAAAAAGTGATTCTTTGGTTCATACGATAAATCCAGAACAAACTCTTCATGATTTTTTGAGTGAGTTAAAACAGGCGATTTCAAACTTATCGAATGCCTCAGAAAATGTGGAAAAATTTGGTGTTTATAACAAATCCGAATTGGGAGAAAGGTTGCTAAAATCATTTTTTTCAGGAAAAGAATTTCAGGCAATTGTGAAAAATACCATGGAAAATCAATGGATGATAAAACCAGAAGATATAGAAGATGGAAAACAAATTATCCGTTTGTATGAGAGGTTAGAAAAACAGCTTACACAAATGGATGAAGTGTTGAAAAATGTGGGACAGGGACAGAGTCGATTGTCTCAGATGACAAATGATATTCACCAGAATATTCAGTTTATGAATCAAATCAATGAGTTGTATACTTATGTACAGATTCCACTTAAAATGTCTGGTCAAACAGCAAGTGGGGAATTGTTTGTTTACACAAATAAAAAGGAACTGCAAGATCCGGAAGCTGATTTGACGGCCTTTTTACATTTGGACATGGATCATTTAGGTTCTACGGATGTTTCACTTCGTCTTCATAATAAGACAGAGGTTACAACTAATTTCTATTTAGAAGATGATGTGACTTATGATTTGATTAAAGCACACTTACCTATTTTGGATGAGAAGCTAAAAAAGAAAGGGTTTGTGACCACGTTTACGGTTACAAATGAAGGTAAATCCGTCAATTTTGTGGAAGATTTTTTGAAGATGGATCAACCTGTTGCGGGAACGCTTAGAAGATATTCCTTTGATATGAGGGCATAAAAATGGCAGAGTTTAATAAATTAGATGATAAAACAGCAGTGGCGGTTGCTTATGAACCAGGGGAAGAAGCACCAAAGATTCTAGCAACGGGAAAAGGTCAAGTTGCAGAAAAGATTATCGAAAAGGCGAAAGAAAGCCAGGTGCCACTCTATAAAGATAATAAGCTTGCAGATACTTTATCAAAACTAAAAATTGGAGACCAGATTCCACCGGAGTTATATGAAGTGGTTGCGGAAGTTTTGGTTTTTGTGGATGACATGGATAAAATGAAAGCAAAATTAGACCGTGCAATGTAAAAGGGAATAAAAGGGGTATATGAATAAAAGAGAAGTTGGGAGTAAGTATGAAAATATAGCGGTTTCCTATCTGCAGGAACAAGGTTATACCATTTTGGAACAAAATTATCGTAATCGCATTGGAGAAATTGATATTATTGCAAAGGATAAAGAATACTTGTGCTTTATTGAGGTGAAATATAGAAAAGATAATGGGTGCGGCACTCCGATGGCAGCAGTAAATTATCCGAAACAAAAAAACATATCAAAAGTATCTATGTATTATATGATGAAAAATGGTCTGAGTGAATGGACGCCATGTCGCTATGATGTGGTTGCGATAGAAGGGGAAAAAATAGCGCTATATAAAAACGCGTTTGAAGCAATTCTTTAGAACTTAAGAAAATCCTAAGAAATAATTCCATATAGATTCATTTATTGAATAAGGAGATATGCTATATTATGTGTATCAAATAAAATAGTACACCCTAAACGGTGTACTTTTCATTTTAGGAGGAAGATAAATGGTTCAGTTAAATTACAGAGATGCAAAACCGATTTATGAACAAATAAAAGAGGGTATTAGGCGCCTTGTGATTTCAAATGTATTAGTTGCAAACGAGAAACTTCCTTCGGTACGTGAACTGGCAAGTAAGCTGGCAATTAATCCAAATACAATTTTTCGTGCATACCGGGAATTGGAAGAAGAAGGATACATTTATTCCATTAATGGAAAAGGGACCTTTGTTTCTGAGCGTGAAGATGGATTGAATGCTCGTAAAGACGAGTTGATGGGGCAGTTTGATGAAGTGGTTGAGGAGTTATTGTTCCTTGAGGTAGAAAAAGAGTTGTTATGTGAAGAAATTGAAAAGATAGAAAAAGGGAAAAAGGAGGAGGCTTTGTTATGATTCAAGTTGATAATGTGATAAAAGAATTTGATGGTTTTCGGGCACTTGATGGTGTAAGCATGCATGTAAAGAAAGGTTCTATCTATGGACTTGTTGGACCTAATGGTGCAGGAAAATCTACAATTATTCGTCATTTGACAGGTGTCTATCGACAGGACAAAGGAGAAATACTTGTTGATGGTATGCCAGTCTATGAGAATAGAGAGGCAAAATCAAAAATTGCATTAATTCCAGATGAACTTTTTTACTTTTTGCAAGCAGATACAATGGAAATGATGCGCTATTTTAAGGGAATCTATCCAAATTTTGACGAGAAGAAATTTTATCGGTTACAGGAATTTTTTCCAAATATTGATGTGAAAAGAAATATTCGAAGATTGTCTAAAGGAATGCAAAAGCAGGTGTCGTTCTGGCTAGCAATTTGCTGTCGTCCGGAACTTCTAATTTTAGATGAACCTGTGGATGGATTAGACCCAGTTATGCGTCGACAAATTTGGACAATTTTAATGTCAGAAGTAGAAGAAAAGAAGATGACAGTATTAGTATCTTCGCATAACTTAAGGGAGTTAGAAGATGTGTGCGATCATGTAGGAATTATGAATCATGGAAAGGTAATTATCGAACGTTCGCTGAATGAATTACAAGGTAATATCTCCAAAATTCAGGTGGCATGTCAAACCGGTATGCCAAAACTTCCAAATGAATTTGAAGTATTACATATGTCAAATACGGGACGAGTATACACCATGATTGTAAAAGGAAATCCAAAACTTGCGGTTGAAGCAATCCAGACAGAAAACAATTCTGTTGCAATTGTAGATGCGCTTCCTCTTACGTTAGAAGAAATCTTTATTTATGAAATGGAGGGAAATGATTATGAAGTCAAAGATATCCTTTTTTAATAAAACCATCTTCGAAAAGAATATGACACTATTTTGGCCGGTTTGGGTTATCTATACACTTTTACTATTATTTAGAATTCCATTTTCATTATGGCTTTCTTTACAAGAAGACGCAGATAGAATGCTAAAAACAGAGATAGTCTATAATTGCATAAGTCGGGCGTGTTCCATTCAGCTTGTAATAGTTTTTGAAAGTATTTTAGCTGTTGTTTTGGGGATGACGTTATTTCATTATCTTTTTGTAGCAAAAAATGCAAATATGATACATAGTTTTCCTGTGACTAGAATGGAGTTATTTGGAACAAATGTAATTTCCGGTTGGGTGATGATGTTTGTACCACAGATAGTGACCTTTTTAATCTCAGTTCTTGTTTTATTAAAGGGTGGATTTACAGATCTTGCACCACTTGGAATATGGTTACTAAGTTCCTTGGCAATAGGATTTATCATTTATAGTATGGTTGTCTGTTGTGTTATGTTAACGGGGCAGATGATGGCAGTTCCATTTTATTTTATAGTTTTGAATTTCTTGTACTTAGCGATTCGAACTGTAATTTGCTCAACGGTCGCAATGTTTTCTGTGGGAGTTGATTATTACGAAGTACTTAAAACAGCGAGTATAGAATGGCTTTCACCAATTTATTATATGTTTCGATTGGTATTTTTTAAAGAAACCTATGAAAGAGAATATGATTTTGTAAACGGGCTTTCCTTCACTGGTGAAAAAATACTATTATGTTATATGGTTGCAGCTGTTTTAATGTATATTCTGGCATATTTTATATACCGTATGCGAATGGTAGAAAAGGCTGGGGATTTGTTGACAGTAAGTGTACTTAAACCAGTATTTCGCTGGGGCGTTGGATTTACGATTGGCTATTTGGTTAGTATTATTTTGGAAGTCGTACTTGAAGGCTCGTATATTTATCTTTCTCCATTTGTTTATGGAGTAATTTTAGTCCTATGTGGTGCATTTTTCTTCTTTATTGCAGAAATGTTTTTACAGAAATCATTCAAAATATTCGTGAAGAAACGTGTATTGGAGAGTATGGCGTTTTCTTTGTTTATTATAGTGGGATTTATTGGATTAAGAGCATTAAGTACCAGCATTGAAAAAAATATTCCAGATGAAAAGAATATTGAAACTGTTGTAGTTGATCGATATTACGCTTTGGTAATAGATGGTGAAGAAATAGAAGATGTTTTGGAAATCCATCGTAAAATAGTAAATAACCTGGGTATGCTTCAAAAAGATAGATATAATATGGATGAAATTTATAACTATGTGGATATTACATACTATTTGAAGAATGGAAAAATGATAAACAGGTCTTATCAGATTCCAAGTGAAGAGTATAAGCTGTTTGGAATGGATAAGTTATATGAACTTGAACTTGATCCTGAGAATCTGAAAACGGATGTGATTTGTTATAATTATGAAGATGTAGGAAAAGCTATAGGTGGATATATAGATATTTATAACAATGAAGAGTTTGTAGGAGAAGAGTACTTTGACGAATATGAAGCAACTATAATATATGAGGCTGTATTAAAAGATATTGAAGAAGGTAATTTCGGTAATGTATGTTATGGAGGTCCAGAGGGCTGGTCAGATGAATATGTGAAAACATATTGGAATACGCTTAGTTTGGACCTTAAGTCTGCAGATCCTAATATAAAATTAATTTCAAATTATGAGTATAGAGATTCCTTAAGAGATAGAAATATAGAGTATTATCATTTCATGAATTGGTTGTTTGGATATTCATACTATTCGGATTACTATACATACGAATATGATTATAATCAGTGCTATACTACATATATTTCATTTGGACCAGAGTGTGAAAACATTATAAATGCCTTGAAGGAATTAAATATCATTACTTCAGAGAAGGAACTTCCTATTGAATCTATTGGGATTGAGGATGCATATCAGTAGAGGTTTAAAGACCAAGATTATATTGTGATGTAGAAGAGTGAACGCAGTTTGTGTTCACTCTTCATTTTTTTATAGATGTTAATAAAGTATTTTATTGACAAGATGTATTATCTGTATTACTATATATAATACAAATGATACAGATGGTGAATCTAAGGGAAAATGAACAGATTCACAGAAAGTGAGGAAATTATGAATACTCAGGAAATGGTTGGAACTGTTAGTAGTGGGAGTTTGATTGCAATGGTGATTACGTTTTTTGTGGCAACAATTCTTCCAGTTCTTGTACTTGTTGTTTACGCAGTAAAGAATAAAAAACAGGGATTGGTTGGTGCTTGGTTTCTTGGAGCAGCAGGTTTTTTCGTTCCACAAATTTTAATCCGTATTCCGATTCTGTCTATGCTTCAAACTTCCGAAAAATTTCTTGCTTTTGCAGAAAATTACTATGTTGTATATGTACTTTCATTAGCGTTTACAGCTGGTTTGTTTGAGACCCTTGGAAGATATGGAGTGGCAAAGATTCTAAAGAAGAATCGAACATACAAAAAAGCAATTGCAGCAGGTCTTGGACATGGTGGAATTGAAGCAATAATACTAATTGGAATGGGATACATTTCCAATTTGGTCATGGCACTTATGATTAATAATGGAACCATTGAAATTATGATAAAGGAAATGGAAAACTCTGGTGCAGATGCTAGCACTTTATATGCAGCTGTTGGTGCTCTTGTTAATACTGCAACATATGAATTTCTTCTTGCTGGAGTAGAAAGAATTTTTACCATGATTATACATACAGTAATGTCAGTTATGGTATGTTATTTTGTTTGGAACAATAAGACAAAATTAGGTGTGTTATGCTGTATTGCGTTCCATACATTATTAGATGGTGTAGGTGTTATTCTTATTAGTTTATCGACTCCATACTTTAATAGTGTTCTTTCAAGAAATGCTTGTTATGTTCTTGAGTATATCTTTTTAGGTATGGTGACAGTTGTATCTGTATTTATGCTTCGTTATTTTATAAAGAAATGGAAACAGGAAGGTTAATATATGATTATTTCAATTAATGAAGCACTTGATATTCCGATTTATTTGCAAATTCATAACCAGATTGTGCAAGGAATTTCAGATGGTATTTTAAAACCAGGCGAATCGCTTCCTTCAGTAAGGGGACTTGCGGACGAGATTGGAATTAATGCAATGACTGTGAACAAAGCATATCAGCAGTTAAAAATTGGTGGATACATTGTAACGAGCAGAAGAAGTGGGGCTAAAGTGGCGGAATGCTTTGGACAGGAAGCTCATTTTAGTGAAGAAACAAAACAGCAGTTAAAGCAAATTGTCTCAGAAGCAAAGTTAAAAGGGATTACGGATGAGGAATTTTGTCAGGTGATAAAAGAACTCTACGGGTCAAAGAAAATTGGAGGTTAGATATGAATTTACTAAATATTATCTTTTTTGCAACGATGTATCCAATTGTGTTGGTGATGTATGTGGTACTTCGAAATTTATCCGGAAAAGAAGATGGGCTTTTGTTTGGTGCATCTATGAAAAAGGAATGGAGAAGTGAAAGTGAGTTTATAGAAATTGAAAAGTGGTATAAAAAGAGTTTGAATCGATTCTTTTTGATTATTGTGATTATTCCAGCTGTATGTATTCCAATCCATTATGTTTCGATTGCATATACGATTTGGATGCATTGGTTCCTTGTGATGGTATTTGGACCATTAGTGATTTTTGCGATGGCAAATAAAAAGGTGAAAGATGAAAAAGAAAAGAAGGGATATGTAAAGGAAGCAAGTGGTAATTCTTATACAGAACTTAAACGGGCAGGAGAAATAAGAAGAGTTCACTTAAAATCTTTCTTTGCACCAATTGTTGTTTCGTTTTTGGCAGTTGTTTTCGTTGTAATACTACCTTTTTATCGATTTACGGTTGAGGCTAGCTATGAACTTATTTTATATATGGTTATTACGATGGCGATAATGACACCGTTTTTCTATATTACTGCAATTTGGATGGATCGAAGAAAAATAGAAATTATTAGTACGGATAGTGATGTTAATATCAATTTTGCCAGAGCAAAAAAGAATGTGTGGAAAAATTTATGGATGATTGCGGCCTGGATTAATACTGCATTTGTATGGGTAAATGTAGTTTTGGCTTTTCTTCCTTTTTCGTATGCATATTCCATTCTTGTATCAACAATTATCTACAGTGTTATTCTGATTGTTTTGATTCTTTTAATGTGGAAAAAATACAGAAAAGTAAAAGCGTCATATTCGGATAAACATGATTTTTTGATGACAGTAGAAGATGAAGACCGATATTGGATTGGTGGAATTTTATATTGTAATAAAAATGACAAACATCTTTTTAGAGAGAATAGAGTTGGAATGGGAACAACGATAAATCTTGCGCATAAAGCTGGAAAGGTTTTAGAAGTAGTTGGGCTAGCGTGTCTTCTTATAATTCCTGTTACTTCTGTTTGGATGATGTTTGAAGAGTTTACTCCATTACAGTTATATTTAGAAAGTGATACTATTATTGCAAAACAAATCAATGTGGATTATGAAATTCCAGTGGAAGATATTACATATATCGAGATGATAGAGGAACTTCCGGAAATGACGAAAATAAGCGGGAGCGGTATGGATAATCTTCTAAAGGGAAAGTTTGAAATTTTTCATCAGGGCTGTGTACAGGTCTTTTTAAATCCTCAGACGGACTGCTTCATCTATTTGGAGACAAATGATACACATTATTATTTAGGAGCATCTACAAAAGAGGAAACAGTTTTATTATATGAAGAACTTGTGGATGAAAAATAGAATAGACTACAAAGGAGTTGGCAAAAGTCAACTCCTTGTTTTTGTTTTGGGATTATTGTATAGTTATAATAACTATGAATTAAAAGTAGGAGACGTTTCATGAATAAAAAGCAACATGTGATATATAAGGTGTTACCGAACAGTATTGCAGAAGAAATGGAATTAGAATCAGGGGATATTTTGTTATCGATTAATGGGAATGAGATAGAGGATATTTTTGATTATCATTATTTTGTCAATGATGAATATCTTGTTTTGCTTGTGAAAAAGCAAAATGGAGAAGAGTGGGAACTTGAAATTGAAAAAGAATTTGATGAGGATTTAGGAATCGAATTTGAAAATGGGCTTATGGATGATTATAAGTCTTGTTCTAATAAATGCATGTTTTGCTTTATTGATCAGATGCCACCAGGGATGAGAGAAACACTCTATTTTAAGGATGATGATTCGAGACTTTCTTTTCTTCAGGGGAACTATATTACTTTGACGAATATGAAGGATAAGGATTTGGACAGAATCATCCGTTATCATTTGGCTCCTATTAACATTTCGGTTCATACAACAAATCCCAAGCTTCGTTGCAAAATGCTTCATAACCGTTTTGCAGGAGATGCGTTAAAAAAGATTGATATTCTTTTTGAAGCAGGTATTGAAATGAATGGGCAGATTGTTCTTTGTAAAGGAGAAAATGATGGGGAAGAGTTAGAACGAACAATTTCTGATTTAGTGAAATATCTCCCTCATATGGAAAGCTTATCTGTAGTTCCGGTTGGTCTTACGAAGTTTAGAGAGGGGCTATATCCGTTAGAACCATTTAATAAAGAGGATGCAAGAGATGTAATTGCTATTATTGAAAAATGGCAGAAGTATTGCATGGAACATTTTGGGGTACATTTTGTACAGGCAAGTGATGAGTGGTATCTGACTGCGGAACTTCCGCTTCCGGAGGAAGAACGATATGATGGATATATTCAGCTCGAAAACGGTGTAGGAATGCTTCGTTTGCAACAGGTGGAATTTGATGAAGCGTTAGAAGAATATGTTAAGAGAAAAGAAGAAATCATGGCGCGGTCAAAGTGGCGTGAAATTACACTTGCATCAGGAAAATTGGCGGCACCATTTATTCAGAAACTTGCGGACAAGTTCATGGAAGCATTTCCAGAATATACAGTCAAAGTGGTAGCAATACGGAATGATTTTTTTGGAGAAATGATTACGGTGTCGGGACTTGTAACAGGGCAGGATTTGATTGCGCAGACAAAGGATTTGATGCTTGGTGAAAGAATCGGAGTTCCTTGTAATATGCTTCGTAGTGGTGAATTGGTATTCCTTGATGATATCACGGTTTCCCAAGTGGAAAGTGCTTTACAAGTACCAGTGGTTATTGTAAAATCAAGCGGTCGAGATTTGCTAAATTCCATGATTGGAATTGATGAGTAAAGGAGAAAATATGAGTAAACCAATAGTTGCTATCGTTGGTCGTCCAAACGTTGGAAAATCAACATTATTCAATACGTTAGCAGGAGAGCGTATTTCTATCGTAAAAGATACGCCAGGGGTAACCAGGGATCGTATTTATGCGGATGTAAACTGGTTAGATTACAATTTTACAATGATTGACACAGGTGGTATTGAACCTGATAGTGGAGATATTATTTTGTCGCAAATGAGAGAACAGGCTGAAATTGCAATTGCAACTGCCGATGTTATTATGTTTATCGTTGACGTAAGACAGGGATTACAGGATGCAGATTCAAAAGTTGCAGATATGCTTCGTCGTTCGAAAAAGCCAGTTGTTCTTGTTGTAAACAAAGTAGATAGTTTTGAAAAATATATGCCAGATGTGTATGAGTTTTACAATCTTGGCATAGGAGATCCACATCCAGTATCTGCTGCATCTATGCTTGGGTTAGGTGATATGCTTGATGAAGTGGTAAAATATTTCCCAGATAGTGCCAAAGAAGAAGTGGAAGATGAAAGACCAAAGATTGCAATCATTGGTAAACCAAACGTTGGAAAATCTTCACTTATTAATAAACTTGCACAGGAAGATCGTGTAATTGTATCAGATATTGCAGGAACAACACGTGATGCGATTGATACAGACATTAAATACAACGGAAAAGAATATGTATTTATAGATACGGCTGGTCTTAGACGTAAAAATAAAATTAAAGAAGAAATTGAAAGATACAGTATTATCCGTGCTGTAACGGCGGTAGAGCGTGCTGATGTTGTTATTATTGTAATTGATGCAACAGAAGGCGTTACAGAGCAGGATGCAAAAATTGCAGGAATTGCGCATGATAGAGGAAAAGGAATTATCATTGCGGTTAATAAATGGGATGCAATTGAAAAAAACAATAACACAGTAAAAGAACATACACAGGATATACGCGATGTATTAAGTTTTATGCCATATGCAGAAATTTTATTTATTTCAGCAAAATCCGGACAAAGATTAAACAAGATTTTTGAAATGATTGATGTGGTATTAGAAAATAATAGTATGCGTGTCGCAACAGGTGTATTAAACGAAATTGTTACAGAGGCAGTTGCTATGCAGCAGCCACCATCAGATAAGGGAAAACGCTTAAAGATTTATTATACAACACAGGTTTCAGTAAAACCGCCAACATTTGTTGTGTTTGTAAATGATAAGAACTTGATGCATTTTTCATATACAAGGTATTTGGAAAACCGTATTCGTGACACATTTGGATTTAGAGGTACGGCACTTAAATTTATTACGAGGGAGCGAAAGGAAGATAAATAATGATTATTGCTAGAATCATTGCATTAGCAATTGGGTATTGTTTTGGAATTTTCCAAACAGGATATTTTTACGGAAAATCAAAAGGAATTGATATTAGAAATGAAGGAAGTGGAAATGCCGGCGCGACGAATTCTTTGCGTGTATTAGGTTGGAAAGCGGGATTTATTACTTTCTTAGGGGATTTGCTAAAAGCGATTCTTGCGGTTGTAATTGTATATTTCATTTTTAGAAATACGTATGCAGAACAAATTAGATTATTAGAAATTTATGCAGGTTTTGGTGCAGTTATCGGTCATAATTTTCCTTTCTACTTAAATTTTAAGGGTGGAAAAGGAATTGCAAGTACATCAGGAATGATTCTTGCGGTATGTCCACTCGCTGCTCCGATTTGTTTGCTTTTGTTTATCTTAGCGGTAGCATTTACAAGATATGTGTCTCTTGGATCTGTACTTGTTTTGATTTTCTATTTGATTCAGGTTATTAATTTTGGTCAGATGGGCTGGCTCGGTTTGGATGGTGCATATCGAATCGAATTTTATATCGTAAGCGCATGTTTTACATTGATGGGATTGTGGCGTCATCGTGCCAATATTAAAAGACTTATTGATGGAACAGAAAATAAACTTGGCGGAAAAAAAGAGAAATAGACGGAATTTAAGGAGAAAACAAAATGGCAAATGTAGCGGTAATAGGTGCAGGAAGTTGGGGGACGGCTCTTGCAACCGTGCTTCATAATAATGGAAATAAAGTTACAATCTGGTCTATAATGGAGTCAGAAATTGAAATGTTAAATACTTATCACGAACACAAGGATAAACTTCCAGGAGTAAAACTTCCCGATGATATGGTATTTACTACAGATTTAAAAAAAGCAGTAGAAGAAAAAGAATTCTTGATTCTTGCGGTTCCATCTGTTTTTACAAGGAGTACTGCAAAATCAATGGCTCCATTTGTCAGTGATGGACAGATTATTGTATGTGTAGCAAAAGGTATTGAAGAAGATACTTTTATGACAATTTCGGATGTTGTTACAGAAGAAATTCCAAACGCAGATGTGGCAATTATGTGTGGTCCATCACATGCAGAAGAAGTAGGTATTGGCTTACCTACTACAGTAGTGGCTGGGGCAACGACTCGTGAAACTGCTGAAAAAATCCAGGATATTTTTATGAACCAGGTGTTCCGTGTGTATACAAGCCCCGATATTCTTGGAATGGAACTGGGCGGTTCGTTAAAAAATGTTATTGCACTTGCCGCTGGTATGGCAGATGGTCTTGGTTATGGAGACAATACAAAGGCTGCCCTTATTACAAGAGGTATTGCAGAAGTGTCAAGACTTGCGCTTGCAATGGGAGCTAAAGTTGAAACATTAAATGGTCTTACCGGTATTGGTGACTTAATTGTTACTTGTGAAAGTAAGCATAGTCGTAATCGTAAAGCTGGTATGCTTATGGGACAAGGCTATACAATGGAAGAAGCTACAAAAGAAGTTAAGATGGTTGTAGAAGGAATCTATTCTGCGAAAGCGGCACTTGGTCTTGCAAAAAAATATCAGGTAGAAATGCCAATTATTGAATCTGTAAATCAGGTTCTTTTCGAAGGAAAGAAGGCAGAAACCGCGGTAGAAGATTTGATGCTTCGTGATAAACGTATTGAGCATGCGAGTCTTGAGTGGTAGAACAAGAGACAGGAGAATAGAGATGGAAACAATTCGTATTAAGTATTTTACGGAAGAAATTGAAAAATTAGATTATATTGATGGAAAATCAGATTGGATAGATCTTCGAGCTTCGGAAGAAGTAGAATTAAAAGCTGGAGAATTCAAATTAATTCCGCTGGGTGTTGCAATGGAATTACCAAAAGGATATGAAGCACATTTAGTACCAAGAAGTTCAACATTTAAGACATGGGGATTGATTCAGACAAATAGTATGGGTGTGATTGATTGTTCCTACTGTGGAGATAATGATATGTGGAGAATGCCAGTGTATGCAACAAGAGATACTGTTGTTCATGTTAATGACAGAATTTGTCAGTTCCGTATCATGGAAAATCAACCAAAAATCAATTTTGAACAGGTAGAATGTCTTATGAACGGAGACCGCGGAGGCTTTGGTTCTACAGGTAAGAATTAGTTTTCGTCAATTTGACAAGAAACTGCAAAAATGTTTGGCATTTTGACAGTAGTCATATAAGAGATGATTTTGTATGATTAGTACATCGAAAAGATGTCCCAAAAGAGGGAATAAGAAAGACAATACTCGGAGGTATTTTTGAAATGGCAAGTTTATCATTAAAAAACATTTGCAAAGTTTACTCAAACGGCTTTGAAGCTGTTAAAGATTTCAACCTTGAAGTTGAAGACAAAGAATTTATCATTTTCGTAGGACCATCAGGATGTGGTAAATCTACAACATTACGTATGATCGCAGGTCTTGAAGAAATTTCTTCAGGTGAATTAATTATCGATGGAAAATTAATGAATGACGTAGAACCAAAAGATAGAGATATCGCAATGGTATTCCAGAACTACGCATTATATCCACATATGACAGTATTTGATAACATGGCTTTCGGTCTTAAATTAAGAAAAGTACCAAAAGATGAAATCAAAGCTAAAGTTGAAGAAGCTGCTAGAATTCTTGACTTAGAGAAATTATTAGATCGTAAACCAAAGGCTTTATCTGGTGGACAGAGACAGCGTGTTGCTATGGGTCGTGCAATCGTTCGTAATCCAAAAGTATTCTTAATGGATGAACCACTTTCAAACTTAGATGCTAAATTACGTGTACAGATGAGATCAGAAATCTCTTCATTACATAACAGATTAGGTGCAACAATCATCTACGTTACACATGACCAGACAGAAGCTATGACTCTTGGAACAAGAATCGTAGTATTAAAAGATGGTGTTATCATGCAGGTAGATTCACCACAGAAATTATACAATGAACCTAACAACTTATTCGTTGCTGGATTCATCGGATCACCTCAGATGAACTTTATTGATGCAACAGTAGCAGTTGAAGGCGGAAGCGCTGTTCTTAAATTTGGTGATTTCAAAGTTGTATTGCCAGAAGCTAAATCTAAAAAAGTTATCGATGGCGGATATGAAGGAAAAACAGTTGTTCTTGGTATTAGACCAGAAGATATTTATGAAGATGTTGCTAACTATGCAGATAGCACAATCGAAACAGATGTAACAGGATATGAATTACTTGGTGCTGAAGTATTATTATACTACACAGTAGCTGGTGCAAACATGACAGCAAAAGTTTCATCTGCAACAGAAGCTCGTTATGGAGATCATATCAAACTTGCTTTAGATCCAAATAAAGTTCATGTATTTGATAAAGAAACAGAATTGACAATTACAAACTAGTTCGCTAGAATTAAATAGTTCAAAAACTTTAAACCGGGTGCTTGTGGCACCCGGTTTTATCTCGCTAAATAGATATAGAAGAGGAAAAGAAATGCTTTCGAATCAAAAGATACAAAATGCAGTAAATGAAATTGGTCAAATTACGAAATTGAAAACTTTTTTGTATAGTGAAAAAGGAAAAAAGGTAGCAAGTACTCATGAAGATGGAGAACATCTAAGCGAGTTCGTACTGCGTTTTTTGGATAGTGATGAAGAACAGGAAGAATTAAAAGAATATGTACTTTTTAAGATTTTGATTGAAGAGGAAGTAAAGTATGTACTTGTTATAGAGCATGCAGATCCTTCTTCTTTGGTGATTGGTCAAATGGCAGCGTGCCAAATTCGTAATTTGGTATTAAATTCTGCAGAACAATTTGATCGTAGCAATTTTATGCAGAATCTTCTTCTTGGAAATTTGCTGACAGTGGATATCTATGGAAAAGCAAAAAAGTTACATATTGAGCCAAAACGACGTGTTGTTTTCGTTATTGACACGGGTGTGAAAAGTAATGAAATGGTAATGGAGTTAGTGAAAAATTTGTCTGATACAAGATCGGGAGATTTTGTTATTAGCTTAGATGAGCACAGTGTTATTCTGATAAAAGATGTATCACACGTTGAAGAAGCTGATATGGAGGGAAATCTTCGCACAATAGCAAATAGCTTAGTGGATAATGTTCATATGGAAGCGATGATTAAGGTACGCGTCGGTTATGGTAATGTGATTTCACAAATTCCTGAGATTGCTGAATCATATAAGGAAGCAAAACTTGCCCTTGAAGTGGGACGTGTTTTTTATGCAGAGTATGATACGATTTCATATGGAAAATTGGGGATTGGGCGACTTATTTATCAGCTTCCAATGAGTTTGTGTGATATGTTTATTAAAGAAGTGTTCGTGGATGGAATTCCAGATATTTTGGACGATGAAGAGGCGATGTCCACAATTAACAAGTTCTTTGAAAATAACTTAAATATTTCAGAGACCGCAAGACAGTTATATGTTCACAGAAATACATTAGTATATCGTTTGGAACGTATTGAAAAGGCGATAGGTCTTGATATTAGAACGTTTGATGATGCGATGACATTTCGGATTGCAGTAATGGTTATTGCACACATGCGTAATCAAGGGAGATAGAGAAGATGGCAAAGAAGATTGAATATGGTGCAAACAGCATATCGGTATTAGAAGGGCTTGAGGCGGTTCGTAAACGTCCTGGAATGTATATTGGTAGTGTTACAAGAAAAGGTTTGAACCATTTAATATATGAAATTGTAGATAACTCAGTAGATGAACACTTAGCAGGAGAATGTGATACTATTTATGTTACCTTAGAAAAGGATGGCTCCTGTACAGTAGAAGATAATGGGCGTGGTATTCCTGTTGGAATGCATGCAAAAGGGGTATCTGCAGCTCGTATTGTGTTTTCTACTTTACATGCGGGTGGAAAGTTTGATGATTCTGTATATAAGACAAGTGGTGGTTTACATGGTGTTGGTTCATCTGTTGTAAATGCTCTTTCGACTTATATGGATATTGAGATTAGTAGAGAAGGATATGTTCATCACGATAGATATGAAAGAGGAAACCCAACGGTTCAACTAGAAAATGGGTTACTTCCTAAAATTGCAAAGACCAAAAAAACCGGAACAAAAATTAATTTCTTACCAGATCCGGAAATTTTTGATCGTACTGATTTTAAGGAAGAAGATGTAAAGAGTCGTATGCATGAGACTGCATACCTAAATCCTAATCTTACAATTATTTATGAAGACCGAAGAAAAGAAGACGTGGAGCATATTGTATTCCATGAACCGGATGGAATTATAGGTTTTGTAAAGGATTTAAATCATAATTTAGAAACTATTCATGATGTTATCTATTTTAAAGGTGAAAGAGAAGGAATAACTGTAGAAGCAGCATTCCAGTATACAAATGAGTTCCATGAAAATATTCTTGGCTTTTGTAATAACATCTATAATTCTGAAGGCGGAGCACATATTACAGGATTTAAAACAGCTTTTACAGGAATTATTAATTCTTACGCAAGAGAACTTGGAATCTTAAAAGAAAAGGATGTGAATTTTACGGGTGCGGATGTACGTAATGGTATGACAGCTATTGTATCTGTAAAACATCCGGATCCGCGTTTTGAAGGACAGACAAAAACAAAATTGGACAATCAGGATGCAAACCGTGCAACTGCAAAGGTTTGTTCGGATGAAATTCCATTATTTTTTGATAAAAACTTAGATACATTAAAAGAAGTAATTGCTTGCGCAGAACGTGCTGCAAAAATTCGTAAAACAGAAGAAAAGGCAAAAACAAATCTTTTGACAAAGCAGAAGTTTTCTTTTGATTCAAATGGTAAACTTGCAAATTGTGAGAGCCGTGATGCATCAAAATGTGAAATCTTTATTGTCGAAGGAGATTCTGCGGGTGGTTCTGCAAAAATGGCCAGAGACAGAATGTATCAGGCTATTATGCCGATTAGAGGAAAAATCTTAAATGTAGAAAAAGCAAGTATTGATAAGGTATTGGCAAATGCAGAGATTAAGACAATGATTAATGCATTTGGATGTGGATTTTCAGAAGGTTACGGAAACGATTTTGATATCACAAAGCTCCGTTACGACAAAATTGTAATTATGGCAGATGCCGACGTCGATGGAGCGCATATTTCAACACTTCTTTTGACACTCTTTTATCGATTTATGCCAGAACTTATTTTTGAAGGACATGTATATGTAGCAATGCCACCATTATATAAAGTTATACCTGCAAAGGGAAAAGAAGAATACTTATATGATGATGCAGCATTAGAAAAATACCGTAGAACACATACAGGTAATTTTACACTTCAAAGATATAAAGGTCTTGGAGAAATGGATGCAGAGCAGTTGTGGGAAACAACACTTAATCCAGAAACAAGAATGATGAAGCGTGTAGAAATTGAAGATGGAAGAATGGCATCTGATGTAACCGCTATGCTTATGGGGACAGATGTACCTCCTCGTAGAGAGTTTATTTATGAGCATGCACATGATGCAGAATTAGATGTATAGTTTAGTCTATAAAATGTAGAAGGAAACAGACAAATGGTGGAACATAATAATATTATTCAAACCGAATATTCGGAGTTAATGCAAAAATCATATATTGATTATGCGATGAGTGTAATTATTTCTCGTGCACTTCCAGATGTAAGAGATGGATTAAAACCAGTACAACGTCGTACTTTATATGACATGTATGAACTTGGCATTCGATATGATAAGCCTTATCGAAAAAGCGCCCGTATCGTAGGTGATACCATGGGTAAATATCACCCACATGGAGATTCATCCATTTATGATGCGTTAGTTGTTATGGCACAGGATTTCAAAAAAGGACTTCCTCTTGTAGATGGACATGGTAACTTTGGCTCTATCGAAGGAGATGGTGCCGCTGCAATGCGTTATACAGAGGCACGTTTGCAAAAAGTAACGCAAGAGGCTTATCTTGCAGATTTAGATAAAGATGTAGTTGATTTCGGACCAAACTTTGATGAAACAGAAAAAGAACCACTGGTTCTTCCTGTAAAGGTACCAAATTTACTTATAAATGGGGCAGAAGGTATTGCTGTAGGTATGGCGACAAGTATACCTCCTCATAATTTAGCGGAGACCATTGACGGTGTAATTGCATATATGAAAAATCCTGATATTTCTACACTTGAAATGATGCAGTATATTCCGGGACCAGATTTTCCAACTGGAGGTTTGATTGCAAATAAGGATGATTTGTTATCCATTTATGAAACAGGTGTTGGAAAAATCAAAGTACGTGGAAAAGTAGAAGTGGAGAAAATGAAGGGCGGAAAAGAGCGCCTTGTCATTACTGAAATTCCATATACAATGATTGGTGCAAATATTGGAAAATTCCTAAATGATGTCTATGCGCTTGTTGAGACGAAAAAGACAAGTGATATTGTGGATATTACAAACCAGTCTTCAAAAGATGGAATTCGTATCGTTTTGGATTTAAAGAAGGGTGCGAATATCGAGGAGTTAGAAAACTTACTTTATAAAAAGACAAAGTTGGAAGACACCTTTGGCGTGAATATGCTTGCAGTCGCAAATGGAAGACCAGAGACGATGGGAATTGTATCCATTATTCGTCATCATGTTAATTTCCAGTATGAAATTGCAACGCGTAAGTACAAAACATTGCTTGCAAAAGAATTAGATAGGAAGGAAATCCAGGAAGGATTAATCGAAGCTTGTAATGTGATTGATTTGATTATTGAAATTCTTCGCGGTAGTACCAATGTAAAAGATGCAAAAGCATGCTTAACAACTGGAGATATTTCTAATATCAAGCTTAAATCAAAAGAATCTGAAAAGATGGCAAAACAATTGCGCTTTACAGAAAGACAGGCAACTGCAATTCTTGAGATGCGTCTTTATAAATTGATTGGATTAGAAATTGAAGCTCTTATGAAAGAACATGAGACTACAATGAAAAATATTGCGGAATACGAAGACATTCTTTCTAATCGTGCATCAATGGCTAAAGTTATCATGAAAGAATTAACTGCATTTAAGAAAGAATATCAAAAAGAAAGAAAAACAGTTATTGATAATCTAAAAGAAGCAGTTGTTGTTGAAAAGAAAATAGAAGAGCAGGATGTTGTTTTCTTAATGGACCGTTTTGGATATGCGAAAACAGTTGATGTTTCCGTATATGAAAGGAATAAAGAAACAGCAGATGCAGAGAATAGATATGTCTTTACTTGTAAAAATACAGATAAGATATGTATTTTTACGAACATTGGACAGTTGCATCTTATTAAGGTACTTGATTTACCATATGGAAAATTCCGTGACAAAGGAACTCCGATTGATAATGTATCTAATTACGATAGTAAGCAGGAGAACTACATTTTTGTTTCAAGTCTTGCGGATGTAAAAGCTTCGAAAATAGTATTTGGTACGGCACAGTCTATGATAAAAGTAGTAGAAGGAATTGAATTTGATGTTTCAAGAAAAACATCTGCTGCTACGAAACTTGCAGATGATGATGAAGTGTTAGCTGTTAGAATTCTTTCAGGCAATGATACAATGGTTATGCGTTCAGGAAAAGAATTGTTCTTACGTATTGATTGTGCAACAATTCCAGAAAAGAAAAAGGCCGCCGTGGGTGTAAGAGGAATGAAACTCGATAAGGGTGACATGCTTAAAAATATCTATATTCTTTCTGAGAATGAAAATGAAGAAGTGGAAGTAAAAGGAAAGAAGGTTTCGCTTAACAGACTTCATATTGGAAACCGTGATACCAAAGGAGTAAAGAAATAATTCATGAAAGCAATTTTGTTTGATTTGGATGGAACACTAGTGGATTCTTCGGAAGGAATCATAAAATGTGCAAAGTTTGCGCTTGAACATTATGGGATAGAAGAAAACGATGAAGGAAAATTGAAAGCATTTATTGGTCCTCCACTTTTATATTCTTTTTCAAAAAACTACGGGTTTGATGAAGAAAAATCGAAAGAGGCAGTTGCATTTTATCGAAAACGTTATCAGACAACAGGAATCTATGAATGCAGTCTGTACGAAGGGGTACGAGAATGTATTAAAAAATTGCGTGAAAAAGGATATCTTATTGGAATGGCTTCGTCCAAACCGGAGGTATCTTGTAAGGTGATTTTAAAGCATTTTGGAATTATGGATCTTTTTGATGAGGTGGTTGGTGCTACTTTAGATGCAAGAATTGACACAAAAGAAGAGGTGTTAATGGAATTGTTTCGCAGGTGGGAACATATTCCGAAAGAAGAAATGTGTTTAATTGGAGATACCATTTTTGATGTCAATGGAGCTAATCAAACAGGAATTCCTTGTATCGGTGTGACATATGGATTTGGCAATCTGGAAGAAATGAAAGCGGCTGGTGCAATTGCTTTTGCAGATAAAATGGAAGAATTGCCAGAATTGATAGAAAAATGCTTTTCGAAATAAAGGGAGTGCTAGAATGATAAAAAAAGGAATGGTTACAAAGGCATGGAACTGTATTTATCCTCTTGGTGTTTATTATGTTTCTGTTGTAACTGCTATGTTTGTAGCAAGAATGGTTTTTGGTGCAGATAATGAGCACTATATGTTATGCCAGATTATTGCAACATTATTTACATTACCAGTAATTTATCCGATTTATAGACAGGATTGCCAGTTGCAAGGGCGCAAAACTGGTAAGGAGTGCTTCCAGAAAGAATCTGTCTTTGGAGTTCTTTGGGCTATCATTACAGCAGCGTTTGTTGGAGTTGGTCTTAATAATATTATTGGAATGTCTCCGCTTATGAATTCGATTGGATACAAAGATGCGAGCGAAGCTTTCTATGGTGGAAATTTCTGGCTACAGATACTTGGTTCTGCCCTTTTGACGCCGCTTTTAGAAGAGGTATTATATCGTGGAATTATTTTTCAAAGAATCCGTTGGTTTTTTGGAAAAGTACCTGGTTTATTATGTGGATCTTTGATTTTTGCATTGATGCATTTTAATATTGTTCAATTTATTTATGCATTTTTATTAGGTTTGATTTTTTGTATTTTTGTGGAGAAGGAAGATAGTGTTTATCCTGCGATTTTAGCGCATATCTCGGCAAATCTTATTGCTGTGATTCGTACAGAAACTGGTTTTTTGGATTTCCTTATTGATGGAAGCTTGGTGGCATGGGTTGGTTCATGTTTATGCTTGCTTTTGGGAATTGTATCTTTAGTGTTATATCTTAAAATGAAAGAGAAAAAGTAGATGGCATATATATTTTTTGATGTGGATGGAACAATCTGGGACTGGAATCAACAAATTCCACAAAGTACCCTTTTAGCAATTGATGAGCTTAAGAAGAATGGGCATACTGTTTTTATTAATAGTGGACGTTCAAGAGCTAATATTATCGAAAGAAAATTACTAGATATTGGTTTTTCGGGAATATTGGCCGGTTGTGGAACATACATAGAAATTGGTGGTAAAGTAGTTTTTGAAAAATTACTTTCTAAGGATTTGGTAAGACGTATTATTGAAGTGACCCAAAAGTATGGCATGCCTGTTGTTCTTGAGGGCTCAAAGTATCATTGGATTTCGGAAAAAGGATTTGAAAACGATCCATTTGTAGATTATTTGTGGGAGTCTTTGGGAGAAAAAGCAAAGCCATTACGCGGATATTCAGATGAAATTGAAATATCAAAATTTTCGGCGGATATTATTGAAGGAACAAACTTTGATGCAATTCGAAGAGAATTGGAATCTGAATTTGATATATTAGTACACGACCAAGATACCGTAGAATTTGTTCCACATGGAGTGACAAAGGCGACATCTATTGCGTGGATTTGTAAAGAGTATCAAGTTCCAATAGAAGAAACATATGCTATTGGTGATAGTGTAAATGATTTGGATATGCTTTCTTTTGTTGGGCATGGAATTGCAATGGGAAATGCAAGTGCTGCAGTAAAAGAAAAAGCAGAATATATTACAGCAGATATTCATGAGGATGGTGTTTATAAAGCAATGAAGCATTATGGGCTCATCTAGAAAAATAGAAGCATATATGGGAAGATACTTCATAGGATATATGGAGTGTCTTTTTTTATATATTTTTTTCTTATTATTTTAGAATTATTTTATGATTTGGGGGTTGCACAAATAAAAGTATGCAATTATAATAAAACAAGAATTAGCACTCTATATAAGTGAGTGCTAACAAATATTATATTTGGAGAAATAAGGAGGAAAAGAAAAATGAAATTAGTTCCACTTACAGACAGAGTTGTATTAAAACAGTCAGCAGTTGAGGAAACAACAAAATCAGGTATTATCTTAACAGGTACTGCGCAGGAAAAACCTCAGACAGCAGATGTTATCGCAGTAGGGCCAGGCGGTATGGTTGATGGTAAAGAGGTTGTTATGCAGGTGAAAGAAGGACAGAAGGTTATTTTTTCTAAATATGCAGGAACAGAAGTAAAAGTTGATGGAGAAGAATATATCATTGTACGTCAGAATGATATTCTTGCAGTAGTAGAATAAAAAGGAATATAAAATATTAAGAAAGAAGGCTTATGTTATGGCAAAAGAAATTAAATATGGTGCAGAAGCAAGAGCAGCGCTTGTTGCAGGAGTAGACAAATTAGCAAATACCGTTCGTGTTACAATCGGACCAAAAGGAAGAAATGTCGTTTTAGATAAATCATATGGTGCACCACTTATTACAAATGATGGTGTGACAATTGCAAAAGAAATTGAATTGGAAGATGCATTCGAAAATATGGGTGCGCAGCTTGTAAAAGAAGTTGCTACAAAAACAAATGATGTTGCAGGAGATGGTACAACAACAGCAACCGTATTAACACAGGCAATGGTTCAGGAAGGAATGAAGAATCTTGAAGCAGGAGCAAACCCAATTGTACTTCGCCGTGGTATGAAAAAAGCAACAGATGTTGCTGTTGAAGCATTAAAAGAAATGAGCCAGAAGGTAAATGGAAAAGAACAGATTGCGAAAGTAGCTGCAATTTCTGCTGGAGATGAAGAAGTTGGTAACTTGGTAGCAGATGCTATGGAAAAGGTTACAAACGACGGTGTTATCACAATCGAAGAATCAAAGACAATGGAAACAGAACTTGATTTAGTAGAAGGTATGCAGTTTGATCGTGGATATCTTTCAGCATATATGTGCACAGATATGGATAAGATGGAAGCAGTTCTCGATGATCCATATATCCTTGTAACAGATAAGAAAATCTCAAACATTCAGGAAATTCTTCCAGTATTAGAACAGATTGTGCAGTCAGGTGCACGCTTGCTTATTATTGCAGAAGATATTGAAGGTGAAGCACTTACAACATTAATTGTTAACAAATTACGTGGAACATTTAATGTAGTAGCTGTAAAGGCTCCAGGATATGGTGATAGAAGAAAAGCAATGTTAGAAGATATTGCAATTCTTACAGGTGGACAGGTAATTAGTTCTGATTTAGGTCTCGAACTTAAAGATACAACCCTTGATATGCTTGGACGTGCAAAATCTGTTAAAGTTGCAAAAGAAAATACTGTTATTGTAGATGGATTAGGAAACAAAGAAGCAATTCAGGCAAGAATTAATCAGATTCACGGACAGATTGAAGAAACAACTTCTGAATTTGATAAAGAAAAACTTCAGGAAAGACTTGCGAAGATGGCTGGTGGAGTTGCTGTTATTCGAGTTGGTGCAGCAACAGAAACAGAAATGAAAGAATCAAAGCTTCGTCTTGAAGATGCGCTTAATGCTACAAGAGCAGCTGTTGAAGAAGGAATTATCGCGGGTGGTGGATCTGCATATATTCATGCATCAAAGAAGGTTGCACAGTTAGCAGAACAATTAGAAGGTGATGAAAAAACAGGTGCAAAAGTAATCTTAAAAGCATTAGAAGCACCATTATACTTCATCGCTGCAAACGCAGGATTAGAAGGCGCAGTAATTATTAATAAAGTAAAAGAGGCGACTCCTGGAACTGGATTTAATGCAGCAACAGAAGAATATGTAGATATGGTTGCATCAGGAATTCTTGACCCTGTAAAAGTTACAAGAAGTGCTTTGCAGAACGCGACTTCCGTAGCATCTACATTCCTTACAACAGAATCAGCTGTTGCAACAATTAAAGAAGATACTCCAGCAATGCCAGCCGGTGCAGGTATGGGTGGAATGATGTAATTATCAGCCATAACCCTCTTTCGAAGGGTTATGGCTTTTCTTTTTGATGCCAGTGTGATATAATGTCCACATTCGAGAGAAAGTAAAGATTACATATATTTGTGGAGGAGTTATGAGCAAAGTAATTGTAATGACAGATAGTAATAGTGGTATTACTCAAGCAGAAGCAAAAGAACTTGGGGTGGTTGTATTACCGATGCCATTTTATTTTGATGAGGTAATGTTTTATGAAGATGTAGATTTAACACAGGAGCAGTTTTATGAAAAACTTCAGGGTGACTGTGAAATAAAAACATCTATGCCTCTTGTTGGGGAAGTGACAGATAAATGGGATGAACTTTTAAAAGAGTATGATGAGATTGTATATATTCCAATGTCATCTGGACTTAGCAGTTCTTGTGAAACTGCATATATGCTTTCACAGGACTATGATGGAAAAGTTCAGGTTGTTAATAACCAGAGGATTTCTGTGACACAGAGACAATCCGTTATGGATGCAAAGCAGTTAGTTGAAGCTGGAAAATCTGCAGAAGAAATTAAAGATATTTTGGAAGCAGAGAAATTTGAATCTTCGATTTACATTATGGTGGATACATTAGAATACTTAAAGAAAGGCGGACGTATTACACCTGCGGCTGCAGCACTTGGTACACTTCTTAAACTGAAACCGGTATTACAGATTCAAGGCGAAAAATTAGATGCTTTTGCAAAAGCGCGTACTGTAAAACAGGCAAAACAGATTATGATTGAATCAATAAAAAATGATTTTGAAAAACGTTTTGGTGATGCAGAAGGAAAGAATATGCATTTGGAAATTGCGTATACATATGATTTAGATGCTGCAAATGCTTTTAAAGAAGAGGTACAAAAAGAATTTCCAAATCATGAAATTGTTATGAATCCACTTTCTTTGTCGGTTTCTTGTCACATTGGACCAGGAGCATTAGCAATTGCATGTTCGAAAAAAATTGATGCGTAATTTTGAATTATAGTAGATACTGAGGAATCAAATGGATATCAATTTAGATTATTATAAAATTTTTTATTATGTAACCAAACATCATAGTATTACACAGGCTGCGGAGGAGTTATCGCTCTCGCAGCCTGCTGTCAGTCAGGCAGTGAAAAATCTTGAAAGTGCTCTTGGGTGCTCTTTGTTTGTAAGGTTATCAAAGGGTGTTCGTCTGACCCACGAGGGAGAAGTGTTATATCAATATGTGGAGAGAGGATATGAGAGTATTCTAGCGGGTGAACGAAAACTTACCGAAATGCTTGGTCTTCTGGATGGAGAAATCTGTATTGGTGCAAGTGATATGACATTACAGTTTTATTTGCTTCCTTTCTTGGAAAAGTTTCATGAAGAGTATCCAGAGATAAAAGTTACTGTGACTAATGCACCTACGCCTGAAACAATACAACATTTAGTAGATGGAAAAATTGATTTCGGTGTGATTAGTACACCGATTGAAACGAAATATGCATTAGCGGTTCATCCGGTAAAAGAGATTCGTGATGTATTTGTTGCAGGTAAAAAATTTGAATATCTAAAAGGAGAAAGATTATCCTATAAACTCCTTGAGAATCTTCCAATTGTAAACCTAGAGGGTGAGACTTCGACGAAACGATATGTGACTGAGTTCTTAGCAAATGAAGGTGTTGTGGTTGATTCGGAATTTGAACTTGCAACAAGTGATATGCTTATACAGTTTGCAAAAAGAAGCTTAGGAGTAGCATCTGTAGTAGAAGATTTTGCAAAAGAAGCAATGGAGAAAGACGAATTATTTGAACTAAAGTTTGATAAAGATATTCCAAGTAGACAAATATGTATTGTGTATGATGAAAAGATACCAATGTCATCCGCAGCAAAAAAATTATTAAGTATGTTAGAACTTTCATAAAAAAATCCATTCACACTAAAGTGAATGGATTTTTTTATGCTCTTCGCTTTTGATTGTTTTGTCGCTGTTTTTGTTGTTTGAAATTGATATAGGAAGCAAGAGAACTGTCATTTCGGTCAATTTGAAAACCATAAATTGTGTAATCCACTTGCTGGTCAATACGAACAAGGATACCGCTTAGGCTAATCTCAAATCCTAAATCGTTTAATTTAATATCGACATGATTTCCGGCAGAAAGATTAAGACGATTTCCACGGTCTGTAATAGAAAAACCGGATAGACTGATATCTCTTATTAAAACATCAGAGTCACTGTGTCCACTTAATCGCATTTTCGCAGCATGTGAAATACCTACACGAAAACTGTCGCGGCGATTGTGTTTTTGACTTTCACCCTGCGTTTGCACAACATAGTTAGAACGATAGTAAACTACTTTGCAATTGTTCCAAATGTATGGATGACCATTTTCATCAGTATATAATGCACTAATAAAAACGTTGTCGAAATTTAGAATTCCTTCCTCCTGACAGTCAATGGATATTATAGATATGTTATCCTTTAAATGACTTACTATTTGGGCTGGCAGAGTAAGTTTTTTCTCATCATGATTACTCACAAATAGAGTAATATTTTTTCCAATTTCTAATTCGTTAATAAAGTTTCCCAATTATTTCTCCCCCCCAGGAATAACTATTTTGTATCATCTTTATGGATTAGACGATAAATAAATGAATAGGTCCAAATAAGCACAGGGATAATGAAAGTAGCGGCGATAGAGGCCATCAATAAATTCATTGAATCTGGTATATCTAGAAATGCACAAATAATTGTGCTTCCATATAGACCGACTAAAAGAATAATGCCAATAATGGCAAGAATCTGTTTTACTTTTTTCATATATTTACCTCATTCATCAAAGAATAATAACATAGATAATACGAACCACGCGCATAAATCTAAAGAAAAATATATCGAAAAAAGTGCAGATGGTCAAGTGTTACAAGGAAAAAGAAGGAGTGAAAAAAGAAAGAAAAATGGGCTTGGAAAATGCATTGAATTTTGATATAATGTCCTACGTGTAAATGATACATAATTTATGGATAAATAAAGGTGGGAATGAAATGGCTTTATTACAAGAATGGCACAAAATTGCATATAATGAAAACGCAAATCAGGTAGAACTTCAGAAGTTTTGGCAGAATTATTTCTTGCTTGAAAAGGGTGTATATGAAAAACTTTTATCAAATCCTGATGAAGTAGTAGAAGGAACTGTAAAAGAACTTGCAGAAAAATATAATCTTTCATTATTGGAAATGGCTGGATTTTTAGATGGAATTAATGACAGTTTGATTACTCCAAATCCAATTGAAGAAATGGAAGAAGATACAAAAGTAAGTCTTGCATTTGATAAAAAGAAATTATACATGAATATGGTTGATGCAAAAGCAGACTGGTTATATGAGCTTCCAATGTGGAAAGAAATCTTTGATGATGAAACAAGAAGAGCTCTTTACTTAGAACAGAAAAAATCTGGAACAGTTGTTACAGGTAAAAAAGTAGGTCGTAACGATCCATGTCCATGTGGCTCAGGTAAAAAGTATAAAAAATGCTGCGGAAGATAGTAAAAAGTGCTTTACATTCTTAGCATTTGAAGCTACAATGATAGGCAGTTAAATATTTAAAACGTTGAAGAGAAGAGTAGACTAAAGGAATATATCAGAGAGAAGTGCCAGTCTAGACTGTGGTGTAAGCGCTTTTATAGGAGATTAGTTGAAAACCGCCTCTGAGTGACCCTAATCAGGTCCGGTAATTCCGTTATCATTATGAAAGGTTTTGCAGTGCAAAACGAAGTTGGGTGGAACCACGATAATATCGTCCCATACATTACAATCGTAGTGTATGGGGCTTTTTTATTTGATAGGAAATTCCTATCAAATAAAAAACGCTCCGCAGGGATGCGCACCTCACGGAGATGAAGTTAGTCGTAAACGACACCGCTCGGGCGCGAAAGAGTCCGGCGAGCGGACTCTTTGTTCTTTGCAGGCAGCAATGAGATAAAAAAAGAAAAGGAGAGTAAACATGAAAATTACATTAAAAGATGGCTCAGTGAAAGAGTATAACGAAGCAAAAAGTGTATATGATATTGCACTTGATATTAGTGAAGGTTTGGCACGTGTTGCATGTGCAGGTGAAGTAAACGGTAGTATCGTTGATCTTCGTACAGAACTTTCTGAAGACTGCACACTTAATATTGTTACAGCAAATGATCCAGAGGGATTAAAAGTGATACGTCATACAGCATCTCATATTATGGCGGAAGCTGTTAAAAGATTATTTCCAAATGCAAAAGTGGCAATTGGACCAGCGATTGAAGATGGATTCTATTATGATTTTGATAATGAACCATTTTCAGCAGAAGATTTAGAGAATATCGAAAAAGAAATGAAAAAAATTATCAAAGAAGGAAATCGTATTACAAGATTTACACTTCCAAGAAATGAAGCAATTGCGCTTATGAAAGAGAAAGATGAACCATACAAAGTGGAATTAATCGAAGATCTTCCGGAAGATGCAGAAATTTCTTTCTATGATCAGGGTGGATTTGTTGATCTTTGTGCGGGACCACATCTTATGAGCACAAAAGGTGTAAAAGCATATAAACTTATCTCTTCATCGATGGCATATTGGAGAGGCGACTCTAATAAAGCACGTCTGCAGAGAATTTATGCAACTGCTTACAATAACAAAGAAGATTTGAAAGCACATCTTGAACGTTTAGAAGATGCAAAAATGCGTGATCATAACAAACTAGGACGTGAAATGGGACTCTTTACAACGGTGGATGTAATTGGTCAGGGACTTCCTTTATTTACACATAAAGGAACAAAAATGATTATGAAACTTCAAAGATGGATTGAAGATTTAGAAGAGCAGGAATGGGGATATATTCGTACAAGAACACCTCTTATGGCAAAATCAGATTTGTATAAAATTTCAGGACACTGGGATCACTATAAAGATGGAATGTTTGTAATGGGTGATGAAGAAGTGGATAAAGAAGTGTTTGCACTTCGTCCAATGACATGTCCGTTCCAATATTTCGTATATAAAAATGAACAGCATTCTTATCGTGATCTTCCAGTACGTATGGGTGAAACATCAACACTTTTTAGAGCAGAAGATTCTGGTGAAATGCATGGACTTACCAGAGTGCGTCAGTTTACAATTTCAGAAGGTCATAACGTAATTCGTCCTGACCAGGCAGAAGAAGAATTAAAAGAATGCTTTGACTTAGCGTACTATGTTCTTTCTACATTAGGATTACAGGATGATGTGACATTTAGACTTTCGAAATGGGATCCAAATAATAAGACAAAATACTTAGGAGATGATGAATACTGGAATTCAACACAGGATGCACTTCGTCAGGTATTAGTAGAAAAAAATGTAGAATTCACAGAAGAAGAAGGTGAAGCTGCATTCTATGGTCCTAAAATTGATATTCAGGCAAAAAATGTATATGGAAAAGAAGATACAATGATTACAATTCAGTTAGACTGTGCAATCGCTGAGAAGTTTGACATGTACTATGTTGATCAGAATGGTGAAAAGATTCGTCCATATATTATTCATAGAACATCACTTGGATGTTATGAAAGAACACTTGCATGGTTAATTGAAAAATATGCAGGTAAATTCCCAACATGGCTTTGTCCAGAACAGGTACGTGTACTTCCTATTTCAGAAAAATATGCAGAATATGCAGAAAAAGTAATGAAAGAATTGAAAGCAAATGGAGTAGACGCAACTGTAGATAATCGTGCAGAAAAAATCGGATATAAGATTCGTGAAGCACGTATGGACAGACTTCCTTATATGCTTGTTGTTGGAGCACAGGAAGAAATTGATGGAACAGTTTCTGTAAGAAGCCGTTTTGCTGGAGATGAAGGAATTAAGTCTCTTTCAGAGTTTGTGGATCAGATTTGTAAGGAAATTCGCACAAAAGAGATTCGTAAAGAAATTCCTCTTGAAGAACGCTCATAAAAATTGCTTAAAGCGCACCAATATGGTGCGCTTTTTTGTTAAATGGTTCGGTTTGCCAAGATTTTTACAGTATTGGTTATATCATATTTTTGTAATGCATTGCAAAAATATGATGATTTACAATGTTAATGAGTCTTGTCAAACCGTGTTTAAATAAATGCGTGGTTTGTAGATTCACTTTATAAAAAGTGAATTTTCTTTCGCGTATAATTCTAAGGATTTCTCGGCATAATAAGTTGTGTGAAAGCAATTTATGTAAGGAGGAATCATGATGACAAAGTTAGATTGTTCGGTTGTTAATTGCACTTACAATGAAAATCATTGTTGTTCAAGAGATGATATTTTTGTTGAGGGAGAGAATGCAAATACTCCTTCTGAGACATGCTGTGGTGATTTTAAGGCACGTGGAACTGGTGCTTCTAACACAACAAAATGTGCATGTAAGGCGACTGAAGTAAAATGTGGTGCAAAAAACTGTAAGTATAATGAATCGGGAAAATGTGCCGCCGGACATATTGGTATTGTGGGTGGACATGCTGATCGTAACAGAGAAACAGAGTGTTCAACATTTCAATACTAGTTCAAGGAACTAGACACTGATATAGTAATGGTTGAATTACGATTGGAAATATCGTAAAATAATTTCATGCGTTTCTGTACGGGACGCATGAAATTATATAAATTAAGGGGAATAAAAATGGATTATAATATTAATTTTCCGAATTTACATATTTATTTAGATCATGTAGGAAAGAGTCTCACAATCGGAAATTTTTCGATTGCATTTTATGGGATTATAATTGCAATTGGAATGTTGGCGGGAATTGCGATGGCTTGTTATATGGCGAAAAAGACAGGGCAGGATCCGGATACTTATACAGATTTGGCTTTGATTGCAATTGTTTGTTCGGTGATTGGTGCAAGAATCTATTATGTCATTTTTGCATGGGATTTCTATAAGTATGATCTGCTTGGTATCTTCCGAATTCGAGAGGGCGGATTGGCAATTTATGGTGGAGTAATCGCTGCTATTATTACCGTTTTTGTATTTTCAAAAGTAAAGAAATTAAATTATGGAGAATTGTGTGATACAGCAGGACTTGGATTGATACTAGGTCAGGTGATTGGCAGATGGGGAAATTTTTTTAACCGAGAAGTGTTTGGTGGTTACTCGGATGGATTGTTTGCGATGCAACTTCCTGTATCTGCTGTAAGAGCTAGTGATATTACAGAAAAGTTACAAGAGAATATCATAGTATTGGATGGTGTTTCCTATATTCAGGTTCATCCAACTTTCTTGTATGAATCAGTTTGGAATTTGATATTATTGTTTGCGTTAATAGCATATACAAAACACAAAAAATTCCATGGCCAGGTATTTTTGTATTATTTGGTTGGATATGGAGTAGGAAGATTTTGGATTGAAGCGATTCGAACGGATCAGCTTATGATACCTGGAATAAATTATCCTGTATCGATGGCAATTTCTGTTGTCATGATTGTGGTTGGAATAACGATGGATTTGTACTTTAGAAAGAAATATAAAGGAAAAGAAGTGGTTCCTATTAATGTAAAAAAGGAGCGAAACTAATTTTAGTTTCGCTCCTCTTTTTTTTGTCCAAAACCCTTGATTTTTCGGCGTTTTGGGAGTATTATATAGAAAAAGTGGTAGAAAGTGGTGGAATAAACCATACATGTGGAGCAAAGTGGAGGATTTTTGAAAGGAGGAAAAGAGTCATGTTCATGGGCGAGTATAACCATACAATTGATACCAAGGGCAGACTTATCGTTCCTTCAAAATTCCGTGAACAGCTCGGCAATGAATTTGTTGTTACAAAAGGATTAGATGGTTGTTTATTTGTTTATTCCAATGATGAATGGCAAAGAATTGAAGAGAGTCTCCGTGAAAAACCACTTACTTCAAAAGATGCAAGAAAGTTTCTTCGTTTCTTCTTTGCAGGAGCATGTAACTGTGAAGTGGACAAGCAGGGAAGAATTCTCTTGCCAGCAAACTTAAGAGAATACGCAGGAATTGAAAAAGATGTTGTTTCAGTAGGTGTATTTAGCAGAGTAGAAATCTGGAGCAAGGATCGTTATATGGATAATAGTGATTTCGAAGATATGGATGAAATTGCAGAACATATGGCAGAACTTGGAATTGGTATTTAGGACAAGCCATAGAGAGGAAAGAGTCGAACATGGAATTTAATCATTATTCAGTACTTCTGAATGAGACAATTGAAAATTTAAATATCAAGCCAGATGGAATATACGTGGATGGAACTCTTGGTGGAGGTGGTCATTCGCTTGAAATTTGTAAGAGATTAGGAAAAGGCGGAAGATTAATTGGTATTGATCAAGATGCGGATGCAATTCAAGCAGCAACCGAAAGACTATCGGATTATAAAGAACATGTAACCATTGTTCGAAGCAATTACAGTGATATGGTTAATGTTTTAAAAAATCTTGGTATTCAGAAAGTGGACGGAATTGTGTTAGATTTAGGTGTTTCTTCGTTTCAGCTAGACACACCAGAAAGAGGATTTACTTATCGTAGTGAGGATGCTCCACTTGATATGCGAATGGATGACAGACAAGCCTTAACAGCAAAAAATATTGTAAACGAATATAGCGAGAAAGAGCTGTTTAGAATTATTCGAGATTATGGAGAAGATAAATTTGCTAAGAATATTGCAAAACACATTGTAAATGCAAGACAAGAAAAAACAATTGAAACAACAGGTGATCTTAATAAGATTATTCGAGCAGCAATTCCAATGAAGATGCAGCAAAATGGACATCCATCAAAGAAAACATTTCAGGCAATAAGAATTGAACTCAATCATGAACTTGATGTACTAAAAGATAACTTAGATGAGATGATAGATCTTTTAAATGACGAAGGAAGACTTTGTATCATTACCTTCCATTCATTAGAAGATAGAATTGTAAAAGTAAACTTTAAGAAAAATGAAGACCCATGTACATGCCCTAGAAATTTTCCGGTTTGTGTATGTGGAAACAAATCAAAAGGGAAAGTGGTTTCAAGAAAACCTATTTTACCATCAGAGGAAGAATTAGAAATAAACAGTCGCTCGAAAAGTGCAAAACTTCGAGTGTTTGAAAAGCAAGGAAGCTAAGAGTAGTTAATCAGGAGATGATAATATGAATAAAAATTATTATGTTTATGGCAATACAGTAAGAGAATTAGAACAACCAGTTCGTAGAGAACGTCGTTCAAGAGAAGAAATTGAAACAGCTAGAAGAAAAAAGAATCGACGCAATGCGACAAGAAGAAATAGAGAACGTGTTCTTCGCATGAACAAAGGATATGTGGTTTTCCTTTCTTTATGTGTTTTACTTAGTGCTTTTGCAGCGGTATCACTTATTCAGATACAGTCACAGATGAGCCAGAGAATGAAAAATGTTGCAAATCTTGAAAGTCAGATTGCAAATCTTCGTGCAGATAATGATGCGAAGTATAAAGAACTTACGACTTCAGTAGATTTAGAATATGTAAAAGATGTTGCAATGAATCAGCTTGGAATGACTTACGCAACAGAAGAACAAGTGATATACTATTCAATAGACAATGAAAACTATATGGATCAATATAGTAATATTCCAGAATAGTAGAAGGTAAGAGGAACAAATAGTGGCAAAGAAACGTAAAAAGCCGATGTTATCGCGACAAATGCGAACAAAATTAATGGTACTTTTTTCTTTCATTGTCCTTGCACTTGTAGCACTAATTGGTCGACTTATGTATATCAATTATACAAGTGGTGATAAATATGAGAAAAAAGTATTATCCTTACAGTCATACGACAGCGTAACGATTCCTTATCAACGAGGTGATATTGTAGATAGAACAGGAACGGTACTTGCTACGAGTGTGGCTGTTTATAATGTTATTTTGGATTGTTCTGTTACAACAAGTAATGATCTTTATGTGCAACCAACACTTGATGCACTTATGACTTGTTTTCCAGAACTTGATAGAGCAACACTAGAAGGATATGTTACGAATGATAAAACCAATCGATATATAGTTTTATTAAAGAAACTTCCATACGAGCAAATTGAGTCTTTTGTGGAAATGCAGAATGCTTTAAATGAAGATGGGGAAAAACTTAATCCATATATCAAGGGTGTTTGGTTTGAAAAGGAATACCAAAGATATTATCCATATGGAACTTTAGCAAGTTCTGTTATTGGATTTTCTTCAGCTGGAAATGTCGGAACCATTGGTTTGGAGAATTATTACAATGACGAGTTAAACGGAGTCAACGGACGTGAGTATGGATATTTAAATTCAGATAATAATTTTGAGAGAACAGTTATTGATGCAGAAGATGGAAATACGATTGTCTGTTCCATTGATGCAAATTTGCAATCTATTGTGGAAAGTAAGATTGTTGAGTTTAATGAAGCGTATCGGGATAATTATTATTTTGGACCGGGAAGTAAAAATACTGCAGTTATTGCGATGAATCCAAACAATGGAGAGATTCTTGCAATGGCAAATTATCCATCCTTTGATTTGAATAATCCAAGAGATTTGTCTGGTGTAATGACGCAGGAAGAAATTGAAGGCTTATCAGATGAGGAAACAATGGATGCACTGAATGCATTGTGGCAAAATTTCTGCATTACATATACTTATGAACCAGGATCTGTACAAAAACCATATACCGTAGCATGCGGATTAGAAACAGGAACAGTCACTACAGATATGACATTTTTTTGTGATGGTCATGAAACATTTGATGGGAATGTTTGGGTAAACTGTCATAAAGTAGAAGGTCATGGAATGGAAACGGTAGAAGGTGCCGTAATGGATTCTTGTAATGACGCATTGATGCAAATGTCTTACAAAATCGGCGCTGAAAACTTTTTAAAGTATCAGGACATTTTTAATTTTGGCTTAAAAACGGGAATAGATTTACCAGGAGAACCAAATACATCTGGACTTGTGTATACATTAGACAAAATGAAACCAGTGGATTTGGCAACTAATAGTTTTGGGCAGAACTATAACTGTACCATGATTCAAATGGCTAGTGCATTTTGTTCGCTTATTAACGGTGGAACATACTATCAGCCGCATCTTGTTACAAAGATTACTGATTATGATGGAAATACGATTTCCTTACAGCCAGGTGTGGCTGTAAAGCAAACAATTTCGGAAAGTACATCAGAGACGATAAAAGGATATTTGTATAATACTGTCACAAGCGGTGGTGCGATGCTTGCAAAAGTAGATGGTTATTCCATGGGAGGAAAGACAGGTACAGCTGAGAAACAACCACGTGAATTAAATAATTATCTGGTATCCTTTGTCGGATTTGCGCCAGTTGATAATCCGCAGATTGTTCTTTATGTTGTAGTGGATGAACCAAACTGCTTGGATCAAGATCACAGCTCCTTTGCAATGGCGATTGCTAGAGAAATTTTAGAAGAAGCACTTCCATATTTAAACATTTATCCAGATGAAGAATTCACAGGCGCAAATGCTGAACTTGATGTTACAAATGGAAATTATTTAATTAACGAAGTGAAAAATCCAATTCCAAAACCTACATTAGAGGAAGTTTTGCAGAGATTGGAAGAAGAGCAGCAAAATTCTGAGGAACCACAAACCCCAGAGGAACCACAAACCCCAGAGGAACCACAAACCCCAGAAGAACAGCAAAATCCAGAAGAACAAACTCCATAAGATGGAGGAAGAAAGCATAACCTCATAAGTGCCAACATAAGAATATGATAAGGCAATTATGAGGTTATTTATGATTTTTAATCATAGTTACAATCGAAAAAAAGCATTGTGTTTGGATATAGTATATATTTCCTGTTTGGTTTTGCTTATCATACGAGTTATTTATCTTATGACAGTTCGAGCAGATTATTATGCACAGGGGGCGAAGGAACTTCAAGAAAGAGAAAGAACTGTGTTGGCTAACCGTGGGAGTATGTATGATAGAAATGGCGAAGAAATTGCATCTAGTGAGTCAGTTTGTACCGTTTTTGTTGTACATAATCAGATTGAGGATATCGAATATGTAATTACATATCTTTCGGATAAGCTTTCCATGGATCCTCAAATTGTAAGAGAAAAAGTCGAAAGAGTGAATGCTCTAGAAAAGATAAAATCAAATGTGAGTATGGAAATTGCAGCACAGATGCTTCTGGATAATGTTCCGGGAGTAAAAATTGATCAAACGTCAAAGCGATATTATCCATATGGAAACATGGCATCGAAAGTGCTTGGATTTACAGGTGGAGATAATCAAGGTATTTTAGGATTAGAAGCGGTATACGATTCTTACCTAAAGGGAACTGATGGAATTATTTATACGACAACCGATGGAAAAGGACGAGAGGTAGAAGGCGTTCTAGAACAAAGACAAGAACCGATTTCTGGAAATGATTTACATTTGACCTTAGATGCAGTGATACAGTCATGGTGTCAAACATCTGCACAAAAGGCATATGAAAATTGTCAGGCAGATGGGGTGAGTATTCTTGCAATGAATCCACAAAATGGAGAAGTGTTAGCAATGGTTGATTATCCGGAGTATGACCTAAATGATCCTTTTACCCTTATTGAACCATATGTTTCTTTAGAAAATGTAAGTCAAACAGATGCGCAGAATATGATGTGGAGAAATGCATGTATTAATGATACATACGAACCAGGATCGGTGTTTAAGATTATCACAACGGCTATTGCGTTAGAAGAAGATTTGGTAACAAGAGAAGATGCTTTTTATTGCCCGGGATATATTATCGTGGAAGACCGCAGAATCCGTTGCCACAAAACAGTAGGGCATGGTGCGGAAACATTTGAAGATGGTATAAAGAATTCATGTAATCCGGTTTTTATTGACTTGGGATTACGAATTGGTTCAAAGAATTTTTATATGTATTTTGAGAAATTTGGTCTTTTGGATAAAACAGGAATTGATTTGCCTGGTGAAAGCTCTACAATTATGCATAATCCGGATAAAATTGGACAGGTTGAACTGGCAACCGTTGCGTTTGGTCAGTCTTTCCAGGTGAGTCCGATTCGTTTGCTTACAACGATTTCAGAGCTTATAAATGGAGGACACGTTATTACACCGCATCTGGTATCTACGATAACCGATACAAATGGAAATGTTGTTTGGGAATACAAAGAATCAGAAGCGGAAACAATTTGTTCAGAAGAAACAACAGAAGAGTTACAGTATTTATTAGAACAGGTAGTTTCGGATGGAACTGGATCTAATGCATATATTGAAGGGTATGAAATTGGAGGAAAAACAGCGACATCACAAACATTGCCACGTTCTGAGCATAAATACATTGCATCCTTTATGGGATTTGCACCTGCTGATGATCCTAAAGTGATCGTGCTGGTTATTATTCGAAATCCACAAGGGGCATATTATGGAGGAACAATTGCGGCTCCGGTTGCTAAAGAAATCTTTTCAAATCTAATTCCGTATTTACTTGAGAAATAGTGGATAATCACTTATACTAGAAACATTATAGGAGGAATGAAAAATGAATTTAGATAATAAAAAAGTTGTCGTGATTGGTACAGGAATTAGTGGAATTGCGGCGGCAGAATTACTTGTAAAGAAAAATGAAACAGTTGTACTGTTTGATGGAAATAAAGAACTTGATTGTGAAAAATTCTATGGCGAACATCCAATGCTTAAAGATGTCCCAATGATTTTAGGTGATATAGAAGAATCAGAAATGGACGACTTTGATGTAGCAGTATTAAGCCCAGGCGTTCCAACGGATTTACCGATGATAGAAACAATGCGTAAAAAGAATATTGCAATTTGGGGCGAGATTGAACTTGCATACTATTTCTCAAAAGGAGATATCGTTGCGATCACAGGAACAAATGGGAAAACAACAACAACAGCACTTGTAGGTCAGATTATGGAAAACTATTTTTCTGATGTGAAAGTGGTAGGAAATATTGGAATTCCATATACATCTGTTGCATTGGATACAACGGATGAAACGGTTACTGTTGCAGAAATTAGTAGCTTTCAGTTAGAGACAGTGCATGAGTTTTTGCCAAAGGTATCCGCAATCTTAAATATTACACCAGATCATTTAAATCGCCATCATACGATGGAAGCATATATTGCGGCGAAAGAAGATATTACAAAAAATCAGGGAAAAGATCAGTACTGTGTTTTAAATTATGAAGATGATGTTTTACGTAAATTTGGTGAAACATGTAATGCTACTGTTGTATACTTTAGCAGTAAACAACGATTGGATAATGGATTTTTCTATGAAAATGATATGATTTATCGTGCCATAGATGGAAATGTAGAAAAAGTAATTCATGTAGATGAACTTAATATTCTTGGAAGACATAATTATGAAAATGTTATGGCTGCAACAGCTATGGCTGTATGTATGGGTGTTCCAATGGATAAAATTGTGGAAGTGTTAAAAAGATTCGTAGCAGTCGAACATCGAATTGAATATGTAACAGAAAAAAGAGGCGTTCGTTTTTATAATGATTCAAAGGGTACAAATCCGGATGCGGCTATTCAGGGTATTCGTGCGATGAATCGACCAACATATTTGATTGGTGGCGGATATGATAAGCAATCAGAATACGATGAGTGGATTGAAAGCTTTGATGGAAAAGTAAGAAAACTTGTTCTGATTGGGCAGACAGCTGAAAAAATTGAATCATGTGCGCATAAACACGGATTTTTTGATACTATTATCATGGAAACATTTGAGGAAGCAATTTTATATTGTTATGAACAAGCAAAAAGTGGAGAAGCAGTTCTTTTATCACCTGCTTGTGCTAGCTGGGGAATGTTTGCAAATTATGAAGAACGGGGAAGAATATTTAAAGATATTGTAAACAAATTAGAGGAGTAATATCTGTGGCAAAGAAAGAACGAAGAAATAAGACGGCCAACTATTTTGACTACAATCTTTTGTTTTTAGTTATTTTTTTGTTGTGTTTTGGTCTTGTTATGTTATATAGTTCAAGTTCATATTTATCGTCGAACCTTTATGGAGACAGTGCATTTTATTTAAAAAGGCAGTTGCGAAATATTATAATTGGTTTCATTCCATTTACGCTTTTTGCTCTTTCGGACTATCGTATTTGGAAAAAATTTGCTGTCTTTGGATTTGTTGGAGCAACAGGACTTTGTGCAATCCTTTTAATTCCAGGTGTGGCACAGGATTCTCATGGTTCCGGACGATGGCTTCAAGTAGGTCCAATTCAGTTTCAGCCTTCCGAAGTGGGAAAATTTGCAATTATTCTCTTTCTTGCAATGTTATTAGAACGCGTGGCAAAAAAGATGAATGAGTTTATGTCTATTGTAAAAGTGCTTGTAATTGTTTTTCCGCTTATTGGATGTGTAGCTGTTACAAACTTAAGTACTGCAATTATTCTGGCGGGAATAGCTGTATGTATGATTTTTGTTACAAGTCCAAAGTATAATCATTTCATATTTGTAGGAATCATGGGAATTGCATTTATTGTGATTTATATTGCTGCAGCGGGGTATCGAGCTACTCGTGTACAGGCATGGCTTCACCCGGAAACAGCTGGAGATGATGGATACCAGACATTACAAGGGTTATATGCAATTGGTTCAGGAAAGTTATTTGGAAAAGGACTTGGAAATAGTTTGCAGAAACTTGGTAATGTACCGGAATCCCAAAATGATATGATTTTTACTATTATTTGTGAAGAATTGGGATTGTTTGGGGCAATCTGTGTTATTTTACTTTTTGTACTTATTCTTTGGAGAATGATGATTATTGCAAACAATGCACCAGACCTATTTGGTTCTTTACTTGTTATTGGTGTTATGTCACATATTGCAATTCAGGTTATTTTAAATATTGCTGTTGTAACGAACAGTATTCCTAATACAGGTGTTATTTTACCGTTTATCAGTTATGGAGGTACCTCGCTGGCGTTTTTGATGGGTGAAGTGGGGATGGTTCTTGGTGTTTCAAAAGGCATAAAACTTGAATCCATTGAGTAAACGTATAAAGGAGCAATTATGATAAAAGAAAAGAGAAGAAGAAAAAGACGATTCAAAAAAATTCTTCTGGCAATTTTATCCTTTATCCTTTTTCTTGGAATAGCAGCACTTATTGTAGTGAAGGTGTTTGTTGTGGAAAAAGTAGAGGTTTCTGGAAATAAGTTGTATGATGAGTCAGTGATAAAGGATACATTATTAGAAGATGAGTATTCATGGAATTCTCTTTATGTATATTTTAAATATTTGTTTGCAGATACATCAAACATTCCTTTTGTGGATACGGTGGAAGTGACCTTAGAAGATCCTCATACACTTCACATTGAAGTATATGAAAAAGGAATGGTTGGATATTTATATATTCCAGGAATAGATGAGAATGCATACTTTGATAAGGATGGAATTGTGATTGAGACTTCGTCACGTGTGATAGAAAATGTTCCTAAGATAGAAGGTGTTACTTGTGATGAAGTAGTTTTATATGAAAAATTGCCAATATCAAAAGAAATTTTGCAACAAATTCTTCAATTATCACAAGCGTTAAAAAGAGAAAAAATGGTTCCGGAATCTATCGTTTATGGAGAACCTGATGAGCCTGTCCTTGATTATGGAGATGTTTGGGTATCACTCGGAGATTTGGAACTATTAACACAAAAGGTGGAGAGAATGGCAAAAATCATGCCAAGCCTTGAAAATCAGCATGGAATACTACATTTAGAGGATTGGACAGAAGAATCCACAAATATTAGATTTGAAATCATAGAATAATTATGAAAAAAACGTAATTTTAGGTTGATTATTTGAGCAAAAAATTATATTATATTGTATATGAGTGAACATGAAACATTTCAGATGTTTCACGGACAAGTTATTAGTTGAATTTTGACTTATTTTATATAAATTTGGGAAGAAAGAGGAGGATGTACCCTTGCTGGAAATTAGAACAACAGAGGCAGATGCTAGTGCAAAAATTATTGTAATTGGTGTAGGTGGCGCTGGTAATAATGCCGTTAACCGTATGATTGATGAGAATATTGGAGGAGTTGAGTTTATCGGTGTTAATACAGATAAGCAGGCATTACAGTTATGTAAAGCTCCTACATTAATTCAGATTGGTGAAAAACTTACAAAAGGACTTGGTGCAGGTGCACAGCCAGAAATTGGTGCAAAAGCTGCAGAGGAAAGTGCAGAGGAATTATCAGCAGCAATTAAAGGTGCTGATATGGTATTTGTTACTTGTGGTATGGGTGGCGGAACTGGTACAGGTGCTGCTCCAGTTGTAGCTAGAATTTCAAAAGAAATGGGTATCCTTACTGTAGGTGTAGTAACTAAACCTTTTAAATTTGAAGCTAAACAGCGTATGATTAACGCAGTATCAGGTATTGAACGTTTAAAAGAAAATGTTGATACTTTAATTGTTATTCCAAATGACAAACTTCTTGAAATTGTTGATAGACGTACAACAATGCCAGATGCATTAAAGAAAGCTGACGAAGTATTACAGCAGGCAGTGCAGGGAATTACTGATCTTATTAATTTACCAGCACTTATTAATCTCGATTTTGCAGACGTACAGACTGTAATGAAAGATAAAGGTATGGCACATATCGGAATCGGTAGTGCAAAAGGAGATGAAAAGGCAATCGAAGCAGTTAAGCTTGCAGTTGCTTCTCCACTTCTTGAAACAACAATTAATGGTGCTACACATGTGATTATTAATATTTCAGGTGATATTTCATTAATGGATGCAAATGATGCTGCTAGCTATGTACAGGATTTAGCAGGTGAGAATGCAAACATTATTTTCGGTGCTAAATATGACGAATCAATGCAGGATGAAGCAACAATTACAGTTATTGCGACTGGACTTGAAGAAGTAAAAGCTGCAACTGCATCAACAATTCAGAGCCGTATGGTATATGCGAATACACAAACAACAAGACCTGTTGCAAATGTAAGTGGATTACATACGTCTGCTTCATCGCAAACAACTACTACTGCGCAGACAGTAAACCCACAGGCACAGACAACTCCAACGTTCAATGGAATTCAAAGACCTCGTCAGCCTGAGAGTACTGTTAAACCGGTAGAAATCAATATTCCTGATTTCTTAAAGAATTCAAAACGTTAATTTTGTTTCGACAAGAATTAGCAAAAACAATTTCATATTTGAAATATAATAACGCATAGAGAAAGCGAGGTGGCTTTTATCTATGCGTTTTTTATTGACCTATTTTATCTAAAAAATTTTATGATACAAATAGAACTTCTACTTTTGTGTCATAAAGCTCTATGTAGAGAATGGTCGTGGAAAAAAATTGTGATGTGGAGTGCTGGAAATACATTAGTAGAGGTAGTGTTCCTTCTTGTATGTAAAAACTATCTTGTTTATGTTTTGGTATCACAGCTCATGCTTGTTCCAGGTGAAATAATATTATGCCTTAATAAACCTTGGAAAAAGAGTCTTGTGACAGGTTATATGGTATCTATACTTTTTACTGGAGTATTTCTACTATTGGACAATTGGTTTTGTGATGTCTTTGGGAAAGGAGATTATGTTGTATGGATTAGTTTGCTTAGTTTTTTGATTTCATGGTTTGGAATAGATTTACTATTTGCTAAAAAGTTTCGGGATAATTTCATTTATGACGTGTGTCTAATATGTGGTGAAAAGCATATAGAATGTAAGGGATTTTATGATAGTGGAAATTTGTTGTGTCACCCATCGAATCAAAGGCCGGTACACATTGTTTCGGAAAAAGTGTTAAAAGAACTTGTTTCTCTTGAAGAAGGAATACCGATCGCATACCATTCATTAGGAAATATGAGTGGAGTAATCTTTGTATATGAAATTGACGAATTGCATTTGAAAAAAGATGAAAAGTCACAGAAGATGTTGTTTCAGAAAGTTTATCTTGGAAACGGAAAAGAAATACTAAATGGGAAAGAATATGATGTGATTATTCATTCAAAAATAAAGGAGCAATCGTATGTTTTGGAAGCAGTACATAGAAAAAATAATAATATGGTGGAGAAAGATTACATATAAAGAGGCAGATGTCTTTTATATTGGCGGTAGTGAAATTTTACCGGCGCCACTTGATATGAAAGAAGAAAGTAAATGTATTTTTGAATTAACCATAGAAGATAAAAGGGAAGAGGCACAGAAGGTTTTGATTTCCCATAATCTGCGATTGGTTGTCTATTTGGCCAAGAAGTTTGAAAACACAGGCGTGAGTGTTGAGGATTTGATATCGATTGGTACAATTGGATTGATTAAAGGAATACAAACATTTAATCCCGATAAAAAAATAAAGCTAGCGACTTATGCATCACGTTGCATAGAAAATGAAATACTTATGTATTTAAGAAAAAATAACAAAACAAGATTAGAGGTGTCAATCGACGAACCGCTGAATGTGGATTGGGATGGAAATGAATTGCTATTATCTGATATCTTGGGAACAGAAGAGGATGTTACCTATAGAGATTTGGAAACAGAGGTGGAAATCTCTCTACTTAAAAAAGCTTTAGATACGTTAAGTGAAAGAGAACTTGAGATTATTGAATTAAGATATGGACTTAAAAGAGAAAAAGAATTGACACAAAAAGAAGTAGCTGATTTGCTTGGAATATCGCAGTCTTATATTTCAAGACTAGAAAAGAAAATTTTGTTACATCTTAAGAAAGAAATAATAAAAATCGAGTAGTATATTCCTCAAAATGTGATATGATTAATTTATCAGAAAAAGGAGATGGGGAAATATGGTATTGGAGTTTTTGGGGGCTGCACGTGAAGTAACAGGTAGTTGCCATTATCTTCGTGTTGGGGAAAAGCACATTTTGGTGGATTGTGGTATGGAACAAGGACCTGATTTATACGTGAATCAGACTATTCCGGTAAACGCAACACAGATTGATTACGTGTTTGTAACACATGCACATATTGATCATTCGGGTTTGTTACCGCTTTTGTATAACCACGGATTCAGGGGGCATGTTTATGCAACAAAAGCGACTTGTGAGTTATGTAATATTATGTTAAAAGATTCTGCGCATATTCAGGAATTTGAAGCAGAATGGAAAAACCGAAAAGCAAGAAGAGCTGGAAAACCGGAAGTTGTGCCACTTTATGACATGAATGATGCGCAAGGTGTTATTAACCATTTTGAAGAATGTGACTACAATCAGGAAATTATCATTGATGATGTTTTAAAAGTTCGATTTGTTGATGCGGGACATTTGCTTGGATCATCTTCTATTGAAATGTGGATTACAGAAGAGGATAAAACAGTTAAATTGGTTTTCTCTGGTGATATTGGAAATGGAAATCGACCGCTGATTCGTAATCCTGAGTATATAAAAGACGCGGATTATGTCATTATGGAATCGACGTATGGAAACCGTAATCATGAGGCACCACCAGATTTTGCTGTAGAACTTGCAAAAGTAATGAATGCAACGTTTACAAAAGGAGGAAATCTCGTAATTCCGGCTTTTTCTGTAGGGCGTACGCAAGAAATTCTCTATTTTATAAGAAGAATAAAAACAGAGGGGCTTCTGACAGAATTTCCACAGTTTGAGGTATACATAGATAGTCCGCTTGCAATTGAGGCGACGAACATTTTTCATAAAAATGTAGTGGAATGCTTTAATGATTATGCGAAGGATTTGGTAGAAAAAGGGATTAATCCGATTCGATTTGATGGATTGAAATTCTCGGTATCGAGTGACGATTCAAAGATGATTAATTTTAATGATAATCCCAAAGTAATTGTTTCTGCTTCGGGAATGTGTGAAGCTGGACGAATCCGACATCACCTGAAGCATAATTTGTGGCGGCCGGATTCTACAATTTTGTTTGTAGGATACCAAGTGCCTGGCACAATAGGACATGCATTATTAAATGGTATAAAAAAAGTAAAACTATTTGGAGAAGAAATTGAAGTAAAGGCTTCCATTGTAAAATTGCCTGGAATAAGTGGACATGCAGACCAGGAACATTTGACAAAATGGGTGGAAGCATTTGAAAGGAAACCTAAAAAAGTATTTGTTGTTCATGGAGAAGAAAGTACAGCAGAGGAGTTTGCAAAACATTTGATTGACAATTCGAAGTTAGATGCTGTTGTTCCTTATTCAGGGGATGTCTACGATTTGATGACAGGTGAATGTATTGAAGAAGGTTCACATGAACTAGTAGAAAAGAAAAGTAAAGAAGTATATAAAGCAACGTCTAGTGTATTTGACCGACTGGTTATGGCAGGAGAGCGCCTGATGGCTGTTATTCATAAATGCAAAGGGATGGCAAACAAAGATTTAGCTAAGTTTGCCGATCAGATATCTGCCCTTTGCGATAAATGGGATCGTTAATGACGCAAATATTCTTGCATATGTCGTAATGCATTTTTTTCAAGACGAGAAACCTGGGCCTGGGAAATGTCAATTTCCTGGGCCACTTCTGTTTGTGTTTTTCCTTCAAAAAAGCGTAATTTTATTATTTTGGAATCACGGTCGTTAAGTTTGGATAAAGCATCCTGTAAAGAAAAGTCATTAATCCAGTTTTCTTCTTTATTTTTTTTATCAGATATCTGGTCCATAACATAAAGAGTGTCGCCACCGTCGGTATAGACGGGATCAAATAGACTTACTGGTGTTTGGATTGCATCTAAAGCATACAAAATATCACTTGGCGGAATATTACATTCTCTTGAAATTTCATCTACAGTGGGCTCGTGTAATAAATGTTTTGAGAGAATTTCTTTTGCATGAATCGCTTTATATGCGGTATCACGAAGTGAGCGTGGAACACGATAGGAGTTATTATCTCTTAAGTATCTTCGAACTTCACCGATAATCATTGGTACTGCATAAGTAGAAAATTTTACCTCTAAATCAGGATTGAAATTGTCGATAGCCTTCATTAGTCCTATACAACCAATTTGAAATAGGTCATCAATATTTTCCTTCTGATTTGAAAAACGCCGGATGACAGAAAGAACAAGTCTGAGATTTCCCTTAATATAGATTTCTCTAGCAGTTTTGTCTCCCTTTTTTATTCTCTTAAAGAGTTCATTTTTTTCTTCTTCTTTTAATAGAGGGAGCTTAGATGTGTTAACTCCACATATTTCTACCTTATAATTTGCCATCGAATTGTCTCCTTTTAATTTGTTCTCAATAAAAAGAGCATTTCCGTTTTGAAGTTGTTCTATGCATTGACATTTTAAAGGCTAACGTGTAAAGTATAGAATGCGTTAAGCAAAATGTCAGTTCGAGACCTTCCTGACAAAAAACAAAACTAAAGGAGAAAATTTAATATGAGAAACAAAAAGGTATTATTTATTACGCAGGCAGCTTTAATTGCTGCAATTTATGTTGTAATGACTGTATTTATTCAGGCATTTGGATTAGCATCGGGAAATATTCAGGTGCGTATTTCAGAAGCGTTATGTGTTTTGCCGGTATTTACACCAGCGGCAATTCCTGGTCTTGGTATTGGTTGCGTTATAGCAAATCTTGTGACAGGCGCATCTGTTTTTGATGTAGTATTCGGAAGTCTTGCAACACTTATTGGTGCAATTGGAACTTATCTATTTAGAAAGAAGAAATTCCTATGCACATTACCACCTGTAGTAGCAAATATGATTGCGATTCCTTTTATTTTACGTTATGTATATGGACTTACATTCATATATAACGATATAGATTTTTCAATTCCTATGCATGCACTTACAGTAGGAATTGGAGAGGTGATTTCGGTATGTATCTTGGGAAGCATTCTTCTTCGAGTATTAGATAAATATCGTGATGTAATTTTTAAAAACAATTAACCTAGGAGGCCAAACATGAAGAAGTTAATCGATTTAATTTCAGAGGAAGTGACAAAAGCATTTGTGAATGCTGGATATGATGAAAAATATGGAAAAGTTACACTTTCTAACAGACCAGATTTATGTGAATACCAGTGTAATGGTGCAATGTCAGCTGCAAAAGAATATAAATGTGCTCCATTTATGATTTCTGATAAAATTGCAGAAGAATTAAGTCAAAATCCAATGTTTTCTATGGCAGAGTCTGTAAAACCAGGATTTTTGAATTTAAAAATCAATAACGAATTCTTAGCGGATTATGTAAATAAAATGCAAGAAGATGAAGGTCGTTTTGGTTGTGAAAAAGCAAAAAATCCTAAGACAATTATGATAGATTACGGTGGACCAAATGTTGCAAAACCTCTTCATGTAGGACATCTTCGTTCAGCTATTATTGGTGAAAGTATTAAACGTATTGGAAAATACATGGGACATAACGTGATAGGTGATGTTCATTTAGGAGACTGGGGTCTTCAGATGGGACTTATCATTACGGAATTAAAACTTCGTCGTCCGGAACTTGTATATTTTGATGAAAAATACACTGGTGAATATCCTAAAGAAGCTCCATTTACAATTGCTGAATTGGAAGAAATCTACCCAACAGCAAGTGGTAAATCAAAAGAAGATGAAGATTATAAAAAGGCTGCACTTCAGGCAACATTTGAGTTACAACAGGGAAGAAGGGGATACCAGGCATTGCTTGCACACATCTTAAATGTCTCTGTAAATGACTTGAAGAAAAACTATGAAAATCTCAATGTGTCTTTTGAATTGTGGAAAGGTGAATCAGATGCACAGCCATACATTCCGGAAATGGTTGAAAAGATGAAAAAAGATGGTTTTGCATATATTTCAGATGGAGCGCTTGTTGTAGATGTAAAGGAAGAAACAGATACAAAAGAAGTTCCACCATGTATGATTTTAAAATCAGATGGGGCTTCTTTATATAATACAACAGATCTTGCAACCATGGTTTGGCGTATGGCAGATTATAATCCAGACGAACTTATTTATGTTGTAGACAAACGTCAGGATTTATATTTCACACAGGTATTCCGTTGCGCAAGAAAAACCGGAATCGTAAAAGAAGATACTGTTCTTAAATTCCAGGGATTTGGAACCATGAATGGAAAGGATGGAAAACCATTCAAAACACGTGATGGTGGTGTAATGCGTCTTGAATATCTTGTACAAAATGTTGTAGATGAAATGCTTCGTAAAATCGAAGAAAACGCAAAAGCAAAAGAAGATTTGACATTTGATAAAGAAGAAGCACAAAAAACAGCAAAAATTATTGCACTTGCTGCAATTAAATATGGGGATCTTTCAAATCAGGCGTCAAAGGATTACATTTTTGATATTGATAGGTTTACCTCTTTTGAAGGAAATACAGGACCATATATCCTTTATACAATTGTACGTATCAAATCAATTCTTGCAAAATATGAAGCATCAGGAAAGAATGTAAGCGATTGCCATTGCAGAATGGTTTCGCCAAAGAGCGATAGCGAGAAAGACCTTATGCTGGCATTGGCAAAATTTAATGCTGTTATGGAAAATGCATACGAAGAAACTGCACCACATAAAATTTGTGCATATATATATGAACTTGCAAATGCATTTAATAGTTTCTATCATGGCACGAAGATTTTGGCAGAAACAGATGAAACATTACAAAAATCATATATTAGTACATTAGAGCTTACAAAATCTGTTTTAGAAACTTGTATTGATGTATTAGGATTTTCTGCACCAGAACGTATGTAATTTAGACAAGTTTCATGGAATTTGTCATAAAAAATAAGACAAGTCATATATTAGGACATAGGAAATTTTTTCCTATGTCCTTTTTTTGATTAAGGGACGCTTTCAAAACGCTGATTGAAATTTTACTTTTGCAAATTCCCACAAGTGTAATTTCCTTTGCTACATATGCAAAGAAAATTTTCTCGTGTGAATTTGCGAATTAAAACTATTAGGCGTTTTGAAACCTGTTTATCTAAAGATGAAATAGTGTATATGAAAAAATGAAGAGAAGTGGGTTGAGGAAATTTTTGAGTAGGTTGATGGGAAAGGAGTTGGTGGTGTGGAACTGTATGATATTCTTCCAAGAAAGCTTAAGGAGGAAAATGTTAGGCTTGAAGAAATTGAAGAAATAAGACTTCGTGTGGGGCAACCTCTTGAACTTGTGTATGCGGACAAGAAGGTGAAAAAGATTTTTGTTGTTGATAAGAGTCAGATTTATGAGCTTTTAAATTATGCTTCTGGATATTCTCTTTATGCATATGAGGATGAATTGAAAAGAGGCTTTCTTACAGCGAAAGGGGGGCACAGAATTGGTGTTGTTGGAAAAGTGACCAGTTCTGGTATGGATGATATATCGGGACTAAATATTCGAGTAGCAAAAGAGCAAAAAGGTTGTTCGAAAGATGTGATTCCATATATTCGTAAATGTGAGAAAACGCAAAATTCTATTTATAACACTTTAATTATTTCAAGCCCAGGAGATGGAAAGACGACATTACTTAGAGATTGCATTCGTGAGTTATCATATGGTAGCAAAGAACATCCAGGAATAAAAGTTGGAGTGGTGGATGAAAGGTCTGAAATTGGAGCAACTTTTAATGGAATGGTGCAAAATGATTTGGGGCCAAGAACGGATGTGCTTGATCAATGCAGCAAGAAAAAAGGGATGGAGATTTTACTACGTTCTATGTCACCAGAAGTGATTGCGGTTGATGAAATTGCAATAAATGATTGTGAAAGTTTAAAAGAGATTTTTCATTGTGGGATTCGAGTGCTTGGGACGATTCATGCAGGCAGTATCAAGGAGGTAATGGAAAAGGAATGGGATAAAAGAAAACTTGCTTTTGAAAGATATATTTTGATTGTAAGAGATTTGGAAGGAAGAAGGAACATAAGTGTCTATAACCATGAATTTGAAATGTTGCGGGGGGATTGTCATGCTTCTTTCGAGTGTAATGTACATGGTCAAGTGGTGTGACGATGAGAAAAAGAAAAGAGATGGAATAATTGAATTATTGGATTTTATAAGAAGAGCAAAATATGAACTCTGTGAGAATCGAAAGCAGAGTATACTTTTTCTGGAAGAACAAAAAGAAAGGATGCGAATTTGGAATTTGCAGGAAATTAGATCGTCCTTATGCCGAATGGAATATGATATGGGGGAAAAGGCGTGGGCACATTACGTGGGGAAGCAGATAAAAAATATTCGGTATTCAGAAGAAGAGGAATTTTGGATGAAAGAAATAGGGAATGGAATTTTTGGAAAAATGATTGAAGAAAACAAGGAATTGTTGGGTAAATGTGAGGTGGAATTGCAAAGTCTTTATCAAAATAGAAAACAAAAAGAGGAAGAGAAAAGAAAACTTGCAATACCGATGGTTTTACTTTCCACCATTATGCTACTGATTATTATGATATAGAACAGGAGAAAAACTATGGAGATTGCAATTATTTTTAAAATTGCGGCGGTTGGAATTATTGTGACAATTCTTTCACAAGTACTAAAACATAGCGGAAGAGATGAACAGGCATTTCTTATGAGTCTTGCAGGACTTGTGATTGTTCTATTCTGGATTATTCCATATATTAGCGAGTTGTTTCAGTCGATGGAAGCGTTGTTTATGATTTAGAAGGTGTGTAGATGATACAAATTGGAATGTTAGGAATTATGGGAGCGCTTTTATGTCTTATTCTAAAAAAGAATCAGGAAGAGTATGCGCTGTGTTTAGCTGTCGTGTTAGGAATTATCATTTTTGGCGCTTCATTGTCGAAGTTAAAAGAGGTTTTTTCGTTTGTTGAAACTATTTTAGAGAAAATGTCTCTTTCTTTTGAAATTCTAAAACCACTTATTAAAATTTTGGGTATCTATTATCTTGCAACCTTTACATGTAATCTTTGTAAAGATGTAAAACAAGAGGCAATTGCGAGTGTGGTTATGCTTTTTGCCAAGATATCTATGATAGTAGTGAGTATTCCTACACTAACATACTTTCTAGAAGTTTTGGAAGGATTTTTGCCATGAATGAGACAGAAATGTATGATTTATTCCTAAAACAAATGGATTTTACTAAAATTGAAAAGTATTCCTTTTTAGAATTTGTTGAAGCGTTGCTTAAGGAAGGGAGTATCGGTGAAAAATTACAAACAATTGGAGAATATGTATTTGATACTTTTTTATATGAACTCTCTGTAGAAAAATCCTTTTTTATTTATATGATAGGCTTTGTTCTTATTTTTGCACTATTTCAAAATGTTTTAGTTGGGAAGAACAAATACCTATCAAGAGTATCGTTTTATCTTGCATATATTACCGTTATGACAGTTGTAATGCAGTCGTTTATGGTACTTACAAATGTAGCAAGGGAAGCGATAGAAGAAATATTAACATTTATGGAGTTACTTATTCCGATTTATGAGACGATTTTGATTTTTACAGGAAATGTAGCGACTGCTACAACTTTTTGCAATTTCGTATTCCTTCTTATTTATCTAATTGAATGTGGTATGAAGTATATTTTGTTACCAGGAATACATATTTATGTGCTATTACAATTTCTAAATCATTTATGGGAAAAGGAAAAAATATCGCAGTTTGTGGAATTGATAGAAAAAGCGATTCAATTTGTTCTAAAAACGGTTCTTGGATTAGTACTTGGAATTCAAGTGATAGAAAATTTGATTGCAACAGCAAAAGATCGTGTTAGTAACAGTGCGGTTTTGGAGGGGCTTTCTTCATTACCAGGGATGGGAAATGTTTTTGGGAGTTCAATTGATGTGTTTCTAGGTTGTGGTATTCTTGTCAAAAATTGCATGGGTGGAGCAGCTTTTTTGGTACTAATTGTATTAGTTAGCACACCAGCTGTAAAAATTTTTCTGTCTACATTATTATACCGGCTATTAGGTGCTATTTTACAACCGGTTGGAGAAGAAGGATTTTCAAAGTGCATTCATGGAGTGGCAAAAGGCTGTGAGTTGCTTTTAAAAGTTATAGGATATACGGTCTTTCTATTTCTTATAGTAATTACACTGATTTGCATGACAACGGGGTATGGGAATTAATATGAAAGAATGGAACAAAATATTTTTGTGGATAAAAAAAAGAAGTAAAACAGATTGGCTTGTAATTGGTCTTATTGGTATGTTACTTGTTATTTTTGCAATTCCTACAAAAGAGAAAGCGACAAAAGAGGATGGTTTTGGTTTAAATTACGAGAGTATAAGAAGTGGAGACGAGAAGGTGGTTGCGCTTGAGATACAGCTAGAAGAAATGCTAAAAAAAGTAAATGGTGTTGGAGATGTAGAGGTGATGATTACGATGGAAGAAAGTAATACATCGTATTTTCAAATGGAAGATAAAGGTAATCAGGTAAAGGGTGTGTTGATTGTTGCTGAGGGAATTTCAGATGCAAAAGTACAAACAGAAATATATGAAGCAGTTATGGCATTATTTGGAATAGATATGCATAAAATAAAAATAATCGAAATGTCAAAATAAGGGGGCAAAATGAAAGGGTTTATTCATAAAAAGCAGATTATTATTACAAGTATGGCATTTTTGTGTGCGATTGCAGGATATTTGACATATGAGAAAAAATCGATAGAAACAAGTGCAAATGCAGAATCAGATACACAGTTTTCATATGATATTTTTTCAGAAGTTATTTTACCGGAGACTGAACAGGTAGCTAGTGCACTTAGTACAGAATGTGATACAGAAAAAAGTGTTGCAAATTTAAATCCGGAAGGAGAAGAACTTGGAACAGAAATATTAAATCCAGGAGAAGCGGTTCTTACAGGTGCAACACTAGATAATGCAGATTATGCAGCAAGCATCAAAATAAATCGTGAGCAAACAAGATCAAAAAACAGAGAATCATTACAGGCTATCGTAGATAATGAATCATTATCCGAAGAAGAGAGACAAAAGGCAGTGGATGCGTTAGTTGAAATGGCAGATATTGCGGAAAAGGAATCAACAGCAGAAAGCTTACTTATTGCAAAAGGGTTTATGAATGTGGTTGTTTATATCAGTGAAGATACATGTGATGTTGTTCTGGATATGGGAGAAGTTACGGATGCAAAACGTGCACAGGTAGAAGATATTGTAAAAAGAAAAACAGGAGTGGAAGCAGACAAAATTGTAATAACAACATTGAATTCTGCGAATAATTAAGCTATACTATATTGCAATGTGCAAAAATGAAAATAGAAATAGAGTGGTTTCACAGTTTCATAGGAGGAAAAATTAGTGAAAAACTTAAGAAAAGAAATAGAAAAAAGACGTACGTTTGCAATTATTTCTCATCCCGATGCAGGTAAAACAACATTGACAGAGAAATTTTTGTTATATGGTGGAGCAATTAATCTTGCAGGTTCTGTAAAAGGAAAAGCAACTGCAAGACATGCCGTATCCGACTGGATGGAAATTGAAAAACAAAGAGGTATTTCAGTTACATCATCAGTATTACAGTTTAATTATGATGGATATTGTATAAACCTTCTTGATACTCCTGGACATCAGGATTTCTCAGAAGATACTTATCGTACACTTATGGCTGCAGATTCTGCAGTAATGGTTATTGATGGGAGCAAGGGTGTGGAACCACAGACTCGCAAATTATTTAAAGTATGTGTTATGCGTCATATTCCGATATTTACATTTATTAATAAAATGGATCGTGATGCAAATGATACATTTGAGTTACTCGATGAAATCGAAAACGAACTTGGAATTGCAACATGTCCAATTAACTGGCCGATTGGTTCGGGAAAAGAGTTTAAAGGTGTATACGACCGTAAAACGAAAAAGGTCATGACTTTTGCGGATACCTTAAAGGGAACAAAAGAAGGTTCTGAAAAGATAATTGATATTGATGATCCTGCGCTTGTAGATGAAATTGGAGAAGAATTCAAGAGTCAGTTGTTAGAGGAAATTGAATTATTAGATGGAGCAAGTGCCGAATTTGATCAGGAACTTGTTACAAAAGGTGAATTATCTCCTGTATTTTTTGGATCTGCTCTTACAAACTTTGGTGTAGAAACATTCTTACAACATTTTTTGCAAATGACGTATGCGCCTCTTGCAAGAACTGCAGATATTGGGGAAATTGATCCATTTAGTGAAGACTTTTCAGCGTTTGTATTTAAAATTCAGGCAAACATGAATAAGAACCATAGAGATAGAATCGCATTTATGCGTATTTGTTCAGGAAAGTTTGATGCGGGAATGGAAGTATATCATGTGCAAGGTGGAAAAAGTCTTAAGCTTGCTCAGCCACAGCAGATGATGGCGGATGAAAGAAAAATGGTAGAAGAGGCATATGCCGGAGATATTATTGGTATTTTTGATCCGGGTATCTATTCTATCGGCGATACCCTTACAACCTCAAAAGAGAAGTTTACTTTTGAAGGAATTCCGACATTTGCACCAGAACATTTTGCACGTGTAAGTTTAGTTGATACGATGAAGCGTAAACAGTTTGTAAAAGGTGTTACACAGATTGCGCAAGAAGGTGCAATTCAGATTTTCCAGGAATATAAAGGTGGAATGGAAGAAATTATTGTAGGTGTAGTAGGTGTCTTACAGTTTGATGTTCTTCGTTTCCGTTTGGAAAATGAGTATAATGTTGAAATTCGTTTAGAAAATCTTCCATATGAACATATTCGTTGGATTGCAAACAAAGATGAAATTAATGTGGATAATATTACTGGAACTTCAGATATGAAGAAAGTTATTGATATGAAAGGAAATCCATTGTTGCTCTTTATTAATGCATGGAGTGTAGGAATGGTTGAAGATCGTAACCCAGGTATTATATTAGAAGAATTCAGTAAAAACTAGAGGTGGATGATGAAAATCGTAGATTTAACGAAAGAAAAATTTACAGATGAAGTGCTTGCCTGTAAAGAACCTGTCATTATTTCATTTTGGGAAGAAAATAATGCAGTATGTGATGCGCAAAATGCAATGCTTGAAGCAATTGCCGCTCAGATAGAAAATCAGATAAAAATCTGTAAAGTAAATGTAAATGAAGAAACATCACTTGCACTTGATTATGGTGTTACAAGTACTCCGACATTAGTGAGTATGCATTGGGGCCTTTTTCAGGATCGAATGATTGGACTTACAGATCCACAAACAATTCAAAAGAGTATTGATAAAATGCTTGCACAATAAAATGTATTTTTCTATAATAAAGATAGTTATGAAAGTAACTATCTTTTTTTATTCTATAATTTTCAAATAAAAATCCCAAACAAACAATCGAACAAATTTTCGAAAAATGTATTGACATTTACTTTTTAGTGTATTACTATAAACACATGGAACGAACAGATGTTTGTATAATTACATCTTAAGAAATAAGGAGAAGAATAATGGCAAAAGAAGATAAATTAAAGGCGCTTGACGCAGCGATTGCACAAATTGAAAAGCAGTATGGAAAAGGTTCTGTAATGAAACTTGGAGATAGTGCTGCAAATATGAATGTTGAAGTAGTACCTACGGGTTCGCTTAGTCTTGATATTGCACTTGGTTTAGGCGGACTTCCAAAAGGACGTATTATCGAAGTATATGGTCCGGAATCATCTGGTAAAACTACAGTTGCATTACATTGTGTTGCAGAAGTTCAAAAGCGTGGTGGTATTGCTGGATTTATCGATGCAGAGCATGCGCTTGATCCGGTTTATGCAAAAAATATTGGAGTAGATATTGATAACTTATATATTTCACAGCCAGACTGTGGAGAACAGGCACTTGAAATTACTGAAACAATGGTTCGTTCTGGAGCAGTAGATATTGTTATCGTTGACTCTGTTGCAGCTCTTGTACCAAAGGCAGAAATTGATGGTGATATGGGAGATTCTCATGTAGGTTTACAGGCTAGACTTATGAGCCAGGCGCTTCGTAAATTGACAGGCGTTATCAGTAAATCAAATTGTACAGTTATTTTTATTAACCAGTTACGTGAAAAAGTGGGTATTATGTTTGGTAATCCAGAAACTACGACTGGTGGCCGAGCTCTTAAATTCTATGCATCTGTACGTCTTGATGTACGTAGAGTAGAGGCTTTGAAACAGGCTGGTGAGGTGATTGGTAATCATACACGTGTAAAAGTTGTAAAGAACAAAGTAGCACCTCCTTTCCGTGAAGCTGAATTTGATATCATGTTTGGTCAGGGTATTTCAAAAGAGGGGGATATTCTTGACTTGGCAGCAAATGTTGGAATTATTAATAAGTCTGGTGCATGGTATGCATATGAAGGAGATAAAATTGGACAGGGACGTGAAAATGCGAAGACATATTTACGTGAAAATCCAGCGTTTTGCGATATGATTGAAGGTATGGTTCGCGAACATTATTTTGCTGACATGCCAGAAGAAGTGACGGATGAAATTGATTCTGAAGAATAAAAAGGAATGAATAATGGCCTCTGCAATTAGTGTGGAGAGTATAGAACCTCTTGAGAAAGGTAAGGTTCGCATTGTTTTTGATAATGGAACGGTAGTTGTTTTATATCGAAAAGAGGTTGCGGGCCTGAAACTTCAAGAGGGTCTTTTTCTCTCCAAGGAACAATATGACAAAATTTTATATGAAATAATTGGCAAACGTGCAAAAAAGCGTGCTATGTATTTGCTTGAGCAAATGGATCGATCGGAACGTAAATTGAGAGAAAAGTTGACGCAGAATCAGTATCCCGAAGAATGTGTTGATTTTGCGATTGACTATGTAAAAAAGTATCATTATCTGGACGATTATCGTTACGCATGTACTTATGTAAGATATCATGGTGAAAAGTTGAGCAAGGTGCAGTTATTGCAAAAACTTTTGCAAAAAGGAATTACAAAAGATGTTGCACAGAAAGCAATTGAAGAAGAAGCGCAAGCGGATGAAATAGCGCTTATTCGGCAGTGGATTCAAAAGAAAGGATATTCTTTAGATTCGGCCGACGAAAAAGAAACGAGGCGGATGTATGCGTTTCTTCTTAGACGTGGATTTAAGAGCTCAGATATATGTAAAGAATTACACAACATGTTGTAGATTATTGTGCGAAATGCCACTACATCACTTGACATATTTATGCAAAAAGTATAAAATTTACTTGTTGTAATTTATGACATATAAAAAGGTTTCTTTTTGTTATATGTACAATGAAAATTAAATAAAGGAGGTGCTCCTGTGCCGCTAGCAGTGATTATTACAATTGCTGTTGTTGTAACTCTTGTTGTTACTGCTGTTCTTGTATGGGGAATTTCGAGTGCATACCATAAAAATGCAGCGAATTCTAAAATTGGAAATGCAGAAGAAAAAGCAAGACAGATTATTGATGAAGCAGTAAAGACAGCGGAAGAGAAGAAGCGCGAGGCGACTCTTGAGATTAAAGAAGAGACAATTCGTTCAAAAAATGAGTTGGACAAGGAAATCAAAGAGCGTAGAAACGAGATTCAGAGAAATGAACGTCGTATCGTTCAAAAGGAAGAGAATCTTGATAAAAAACTCGAAGCAATCGAAAAACGCGAACAAAGCTTTAATGCAAAGGAAGAAGAGTTAAACAAACAGAAAATTGAAATTGCAAAACTCAACGAGCAGCGTATACAGGAACTAGAAAGAATTTCTGGATTAACCTCTGAACAGGCAAAAGAATACCTCTTAAAAACCATTGAAGAAGATGTAAAAATTGATACTGCAAAATTAATTAAAGAATTGGAAACAAAAGCAAAAGAAGAAGCAAATAAGCGTGCAAAGGATTATGTTGCAACTGCAATTCAAAAATGTGCAGCGGATCATGTATCTGAAACAACAATTTCTGTTGTACAGCTTCCGAACGATGAAATGAAGGGTCGTATTATCGGACGTGAAGGCCGTAATATTCGTACACTTGAAACTATGACTGGGGTTGATTTGATTATTGATGATACTCCAGAGGCAGTCATTTTATCAAGCTTTGATCCAATTCGTAGAGAAGTTGCGAAAATCGCACTTGAAAAATTGATTGTAGATGGACGTATTCATCCCGCTAGAATCGAAGAAATGGTTGAGAAAGCTCAAAAAGAAGTAGAAACCATGATTCGTGAAGAAGGTGAAGCTGCAACTCTTGAAGTTGGAATTCACGGAATTCACCCAGAATTAGTTCGTTTACTTGGTAAGATGAAATTTAGAACAAGCTATGGACAGAATGCATTAAAACATTCTATTGAAGTAGCTCATCTTACAGGTCTTCTTGCTGCAGAAATCGGTGAAGATGTAAGACTTGCAAAACGTGCAGGACTTTTACATGACATCGGTAAGGCAGTGGATCATGATATGGAAGGTTCACATATTCAGCTTGGCGTTGATTTATGTAAGAAATATAAAGAGTCAGCACTTGTGATTAATGCAGTAGAATCACATCATGGTGACGTTGAACCAGAATCTATTATTGCGTGCTTAGTTCAAGCTGCAGATACGATTAGCGCAGCTAGGCCAGGTGCGAGAAGAGAAACATTAGAGACATACTCTAATCGTTTGAAACAATTAGAAGACATTACAAATGGTTATAAGGGCGTAGAAAAATCTTTTGCTATTCAGGCAGGTAGAGAAGTTCGTATTATGGTAGTTCCTGATCAGATTAGCGATGCGGATATGGTACTTATGGCTAGAGATATTTCAAAACAAATTGAAAATGAGTTAGAATATCCTGGACAGATTAAAGTAAATGTTATCCGTGAAAGCAGAGTAGTCGATTACGCAAAATAATTTTTATCAAAAATGAGACCGAAAATCCATTATTCATAGATGAGGATTTTCGGTCTTTCTATTTTTGTGTTTAATCAAGTGTTATGATTTCAGAGGGTTGTGGTATAATTGGAATAGATATAAAATATCAAATAGAAAGTAGAAATGAGATTTGGAGGAGGAAATATGCCATTTTTTTATGATGCAACATATATTTTAGTAATTATTGGTGCAATTATTAGTTTAATTGCATCATTAAATGTAAAAGGTACTTTTCGAAGATATAGTCGATTTGCAAATAGTAGAGGACTTACAGCAGAACAGGTAGCTTCCATGATCTTGCAAAGCGAAGGGATTTATGATGTCCGAATAGAAAGAATAAGGGGAGATTTGACGGATCATTATTCACCAGGTGAAAAGGTACTTCGATTGTCAAACAGTGTATACGGTTCAAATTCAGTTGCTGCTATTGGAGTGGCCGCGCATGAGTGTGGACATGCAATTCAACATGAAAGAGGATATTTTCCATTACATTTACGTTCGGTTTCTGTACCGCTTGCAAATATTGGTTCGAGACTTTCCTGGCCAATTGTTTTGTTGGGACTTATTTTTGGATTACCTGGCTTGACAGAAGTGGGAATCATTCTTTTTCTTTTTGTTGTTGCTTTTCAGCTTATTACACTTCCGGTAGAATTCAATGCTTCAAGACGTGCAATGCGAGTTCTTTCGGATAGACAGATTCTTGTTGGTGATGAATTAAGAGGATCAAGAAAAGTGTTAACGGCTGCTGCACTTACGTATGTGGCAGCACTTATTACAGCTGTATTACAATTACTTCGATTGTTGCTATTATCAGGCAGAAGAAGAGACTAATGAAATAAGAGTTAGGAGTGGAGCTAAATATGAAAGTAGAACGTATAAAAAGGGAACTTGTACGGAGAGGTCCAATTTTGGATATTTATGAAGATACGATGCAAATCGATAATGGTAAAATTGAGAAATGGGATTTTGTATCCCATAGAATGGGAGCTGCTTGTGTGATTCCCGTTTTATCGGATGGACGTATTCTTATGGTTCGTCAGTATCGGAATGCATTAGAGAGAGAAACGTTAGAAGTTCCAGCAGGGTGTCGTGATAGTTTGACAGAAGATACATTAATTTGCGCGAAAAGAGAACTTGAAGAAGAGACTGGATATCATAGTGAGAATATAAATTATTTGATGTCATTAAAAACAACAGTGGCATTTTGTGATGAAGCAATTGATGTTTATATGGCAACAGATTTAATTCCGGGAAAGCAGCACTTGGATGAATCAGAAGAAATTAATGTTGAAGCCTATTCTTTAGAGGAATTACAGGATATGATTTTTGCAGGAAAGCTCCAGGATTCAAAAACAATTTGTGCAATTATGGGATATTCAACGTATATTGCTCGAAAAAATGAAGCGTAGAGGATTCTTTTGTTCTAAAAATAGAAAATGGACATATTCTAGAAAGTATAAGGAGTATGTTCATGAAGAAAAGAATTTTAGTTGCATTGTTTATTATGATGATAGGAGTTTTTAGTGCGAGATTATTCACGAACGAAAGTCTTGTGGAATATGGATTTTTAAACCCATATCATTTAGAGAATTATGCAAATCAATCATTTGATATGAAATACCTGTTTGGAAGAATTGTTTGGTCAAGATTTAAACTTTTTTTATTTCCATTTGTTTTGGTATTTACACCGATAAAAATAGATGTATTTCAAATAGAAAGATATATTATTTATTATGGATTAGGTTTATTTTTGGCAATATGTGTGATTTGGCTAGGACTAAAAGGTATTGTTTTCTTTTTGTTTGGAATTGGACCACAAGGTATTTTATATATGGGATTACTATACTGGATAAACAATTACCCACAACAAAAGCACGCTTGGTTGTGGGTAATTATATGTATCATTCTTTTTTTACTTGGATGTTTTGTTGAATGCCAATATGGAACACCACTTTTACAGTGGGCTGTTCATTTCTGCTAAATCGTAGATTAATTTTTCGGTGTCTGCCCATCCGAGACATGGATCTGTGATGGATTTTCCATATACTCCATCTCCGATGGCTTGAGCACCTTCTTCAATATAACTTTCAATCATGAATCCTTTTACAAGATTTCTGATTTCAGGAGAAAGTTTTCTGCTATGCATTACCTCTTTAGCAATTCGAATTTGTTCTTTAAATTTCTTTCCTGAATTTGAGTGGTTTGTATCAATGATTGCTGCAGGATTTACAACATTCATTTTCTCATACATATCGTGAAGACGCATTAAATCTTCAAAATGGTAGTTTGAAGTGTTATTTCCGTGTTTACTTACGGCACCGCGAAGAATTACGTGAGTAAGTGGATTTCCTGGAGTCTCTACTTCATATCCGCGATAAACAAAATGATGTGGATGCTGTGCTGCGTAAACGGAGTTGAGCATAACAGAAAAATCACCACTTGTAGGATTTTTCATACCGGATGCAACGTCAAATGCACTTGCAGTAAGTCTATGATGCTGATCTTCAACGGAACGGGCACCGATTGCAACATAAGATAATAAATCATCGATATATACCCAGTTTTCTGGATAGAGCATTTCGTCTGCGCATGTCAATCCGCTTTCTGCGATAGCGCGAAGGTGCATTTTACGTACTGCAATTAATCCTTCTACCATGTTTGGCGCTTTTTCTGGATCTGGCTGAGACGCAATTCCTTTGTATCCTTCGCCTGTTGTACGAGGCTTGTTTGTATAGATACGTGGGATGATGATTACACGGTCTTTTACTTTTTCCTGGATTGGTGCAAGGCGATTAACATAATCGCAAACAGATTCTTCGTTATCTGCGGAACAAGGTCCGATGATTAAAAGAATTCTGTCGTCCTTTCCGGTTAATACATCTGCAATCATCTGATCACGATTTGCTTTTAATTTAGCAAGTTCCTCTGATAAAGGAAATTGTGCTTTGATTTCCTCAGGGCTTGGTAATTGATTTAAAAATGTAAAACTCATGATATATAACTCCTTTAAAATTCCTTTCTTTGTATAGTAGTTTTTTGAAAGACATTTGTCAAACGCTTTTATATAAAATAGGCGTTTTTAGTCATATCGCTTTATTGCAATCAATATAGACAAAGGTTATAATAAGAAAGCTAAATAGGATAATTAGTAGAAAATGAACGAAAAATAAACGAGGAACAATTATGTTATTCATAAAAGGAAAAGAAATTGGAATGGGAAAACCACTTGTTTGCGTTCCAGTTATGGCTACAGAAGAAAAAGATATTGTAAAACAAATTATAGATTTGGCACAACAGAATACTGACATGGTTGAATGGCGATTGGATGCTTTTGCAAATGCAAAAAGTATGAATGCAATTCGACAGGTACTAGAAGAGGTGAAAGGTAAACTTGGAAATACAATTTTACTTGCAACATTTCGTTCAAAAGTACAAGGTGGGTTGTTAGAAGTGGATCATGAAACATTAGAAGATATTCATCAGGTTTGTGCAGAAAGCAAGGTTGTAGATTTAGTAGATATTGAGCTGTTTGAATCAGAACATGCGAAAAGGGAAATTGAACAACTGCAAAAATGTGGTGTGAAAATTGTTGCATCGCATCATGATTTTGACAAAACGCCAGAAGCAGAAGTGATTCAAATGCTTTTAGAACAGATGAAAGATAGCGGAGCAGATATTGTAAAGATTGCGATGATGCCAAAAGACATTGAAGATGTTTTGTTAGTGTTGTCAGAAACCGCAAGATTTCACAAAAAATATCCGGATACTCCACTTGTTACCATGTCTATGGGAGCTATAGGAGGAATTTCCCGTGTGTCAGGAGAATTTTTTGGATCGTGTATTACGTTTGGGGCAGGAGAAGTTGCTAGTGCACCTGGACAATTACCCAATAAAGAATTAGAAGAAATTTTAGAGATTCTTCACAGGAGTATTAAATAGGAAGAAAAGTAAACGAGGAAAAAGATGGAACAAGGATTTGGGATGTGGCTTTCGTTAATTCTTTGTGGGATAGGATTTGCCATAATTTACAGGAATCGAAAGAAGAAGAAATAGAAGTCGGTTTGTTGACTTTTTAATGTCGGTTTGTTACACTAAATTGGTTGGTGGGCAGCCGTAGTCTAATGGATAGAACGTAGGACTCCGACTCCTAAAATGTGGGTTCGATTCCCGCCGGCTGCATACTTATTACAGAAGAAAAAGTATATTTACATAGTAAGATAGTTAATTGTTCATAGAGGAAATATATATTTGGAGGAACATATGGATTTTAAAAAATTTGTTAATAATATAATCGAAAAAGTGAAAGTATTTTATAAAGATATCGTGGTAAAACATTATAGATATTTTCTTGCAGGACTGCTTGGAATTATCTTTATTGTAGTATTAGCAGTTTATGCAGGCGGAAGTAAAAAAGTTGCAAATGGAACTGAGGGTGGACAGGTTTCTGGTTTTGAATTTGATAAAAAATTTGAACATAACAAAAAGAAAGAATTGACAGAATTATTTGAAGCATACTATGAGGCATATGGTGCTGGAGATTTGTCTGCTTTAGAAAAAGTGGCATATCCAATGAGTGATAATGAGAAGAGTTATGTAGGTGTATTTAGTCAATATATTGAAGATTATCAAAACATTGAATATTACAGCAAATCAGGATTAAGTAAGGATGAATATTTTGTTTCAGTATATTATGAAGTGAAATTCTATGGTGTTGAAACATATGCTCCAGGAATGGAATTTTTCTATGTGCAAAAAGATGTTGATGGAAACTATTACATTAACAACCTTTACTGTTCGTTTAACTTTGCAAGAGTGGAACAGGAAATGGATCCAGAAATCTATGCTGCAGTTGTTCGTTATGAACAGCAGGAAGATGTAATCGAATTACTTCAGGAAACACAGGATAAGTTTGATGAGGCGGTAGAAAAAGATGAAGCACTTTCTACAATGATTACAGAGACAATTCCAAATGCAATGAAACAGTGGTTACAGACGGTTGTATCACTACCACAGGATGATGTAAACGAAACAGAAACACAGGAAACAGAAATACCGGCAACAGAAGTAACAGAAGAAACAGAGCCGGAAGAACCAGAAACAGAAGAACCAGAAACAGAAGAACCAGACGCAGATGATGAATCTGAGGATGAGGATACAAATACTTCAGGTTCAGGAAAAGTAAGAGTGTTAGATAATGTTAAGATTCGTGAATCTGCAAGTGCTGATTCGGCACAGGTTGGTAGTGCAATTGCAGGCGGTGAATTCACAAAACTTGGTGTTGAAGGAGATTGGACAAAGATTGAATTCTCAACAGGAACTGGATACATTAAGAGTGAGTTCTTAGAGGATGTAGAATAATTGATGAATGAAAAACGGAGGCTTTCCTAAGTCTCCGTTTTGTTACACTAAGTATATTTATGAGGGCAGTATCATGGAAGGTGTTCGAATTAATAAGTTTTTAAGTGAAGCAGGAGTATGTTCTAGAAGGGAAGCAGATCGACTTGTTGAGAATGGTGAAGTAACCATTGATGGTGATGTGGCTGTAACAGGAGCCCGTGTGTCAGAGGGACAAAAAGTTGCTGTTAACGGTAAAATTGTTTCGAAAGAAGAAGAGATGATTCTGCTGGCATTTCATAAACCAGTAGGAATTGTATGTACGGCAGAGAAACGTGAAAAAAATAACGTCATTGACTATATTCATTATCCAAAGCGTATTTATCCAATCGGCAGATTAGATAAAGACTCGGAAGGCTTATTGCTCTTGACTAATAATGGTGAAATTGTAAATAAGATGATGCGTTCAGGGAATATGCATGAAAAAGAATACATTGTAACGGTAAACAAACCTGTTTCAGATAGTTTTATTCGTGGACTTGCGGGTGGAGTGCCTCTAGTAGAATTAAATACTACAACAAGAAAATGTAAGGTAGAAAAAATTTCAAATAAAAAGTTTCGTATTATTTTAACACAGGGACTTAACCGTCAGATTCGAAGAATGTGTGAATACTTTGGATACCGTGTAGAAAAACTAGAACGTATTCGGATTATGAATATTGAACTTGGTGACCTGGAAGTAGGAAAATATCGTCCGGTAACAAAAGAAGAGTATGAAATTCTTCAAAGATTAATTAAAAATTCTTCGAATGGACCGGTTAATAGAAAGTAATAAAGAAAATTTGAAAAAGGGAAAAATATAGAAAAGGATAATTTGTGCATGAGTACAAGAATGGAAGAATTAGTTGAAAAACTAAATAGTGCATCAGAAGCGTACTATAATGGAAAAGATGAGATTATGTCAAATTTTGAGTGGGATGCAATGTTTGACGAACTTGTTGAACTTGAAAAAACAAGTGGTATTGTTTTACCAAATAGTCCAACTCAAAATACCGGATATGCTGAAAATGGGGACGGAAAGAAAGAGCAGCATGAGTTTTTAGCCCTTTCATTAGCAAAAACAAAAAGTGTAGAAGAATTGCAAAAGTGGGCTGATGGAAAAGATGTTTGGCTTTCGTGGAAACTTGATGGATGTACGCTGGTTCTTACGTATGATGATGGAAGGCTTTCAAAAATTTTAACCAGGGGTAATGGTACCATTGGAACAAATATTACTTATCTAAAGAAAGCAATCAAGGGCATTCCAGAAGAAATACCGTATAAAGGGCATATGGTTGTTCGAGGAGAAGCTGCGATCTCGTATTCGGATTTTGCAGTTATTAATGATATGATAGAGGATGATGACGAAAAATATGCAAATCCAAGAAACCTTGCGGCTGGAACTTTGAATTTAGATGATGTGGAAGAAGTAAAGAGTAGAAAAGTATGTTTTTATGCATTTACACTTGTTTATCTGGAAGAAGAAATGATTTCATGGGGAAAGCGTATGGATTTCCTTGAAGAGATGAAATTTGATGTTGTAGAAAGAGAATTGGTAAAACCAGAAAATATTCCAGAGGCAATCGAATATTGGACGCAGAAGGTAGAAAGTGGTCAGATGGATGTTCCGGTAGATGGACTTGTAATCTGCTATGATGATACAGAATATGCTTCAAGTGGCAGTGTTACAGGACACCATGCAACAAGAGCAGGATATGCTTTTAAATGGCAAGACGAATCAGTAAAAACAAAACTTTGTTATATCGAATGGTCATGTGCGGTATCAACGATTTCACCGGTAGCAGTTTTTGAACCTGTGCAGATTGAAGGAACGACAGTTTCGCGAGCTTCTTTGTGTAATCTAAGTGAAATTGAGCGACTTGGAATTGGAAAAGAGTGTACACTTGAAGTGATTAAAGCGAATAAGATTATTCCAAAATGTATCGGAGTATCCGATGCAGTTGGTGATGTAGAAATACCTTCAAAATGCCCTGTTTGTGGTTCAGATACACAGGTACATGTAAGTGAAAATAGTGGAACGAAAACGCTTCATTGTACAAATCCGGATTGTTCAGCAAAAAATGTAAAGAAATTTGCAAGATTCGTAAATAAAAATGGAATGGATATAGACGGATTGTCAATTCAAACAATTCTTCGTTTTATGAATGAAGGATATATTAATGAATTTGCAGATTTCTATCATCTTTCTTCTCATTTTGATGTAATTCGTCAGATGGAAGGTTTTGGTGATAAATCTTGTGAGAATATGAATAAGGCGATTGAAAAGAGCAGAGATATTCATCCGGTTAATTTCATTTATGCTTTATGTATCCCTATGATTGGAACAGACGCTGCAAAAAAAATTGTAAATTCTATAGGATTTGAAGAATTTTTGAGTCGATTAGAAAGTGGAGTGGGATTTGAAGATATTGATGGAATTGGAGTTGAACGTTCGAATTCTGTTATGTTGTGGTATCAAAATCCCCAAAATAAGGGTGGATTAGAAAAACTTTTACAAGAAGTTTCGGTACAAAAGATTGAGAAGCAGGACACATCAAATGGAAGTTGTGCAGGAATTACTTTTGTAATTACAGGAGATGTACATCATTATAAAAACCGTGATGAGTTTAAAGCGTATGTCGAAAGTCAAGGTGGAAAAGTTGCGGGTTCTGTTTCAAAGAAGACTGGATATTTAGTAAATAATGATGTAGAATCGAATTCATCAAAGAATCGTAAAGCGAAAGAACTAGGAGTGCCAATTATTTCTGAAGACACATTTATTGAAATGTTTGGACAGTAGAAAAGAGGAAGAAAAATGCCAATTAAGACACAAAGTGATTTGCCAGCAAAAGAGATATTAGTGCGTGAGAATATATTTGTAATGGATGAAAACCGTGCAATGCATCAGGATATTCGTCCTATCAATATTGCAATAGTAAATTTGATGCCATTAAAAGAGGATACGGAATTACAAATTCTACGTTCTTTATCGAATACTCCATTACAGGTGGATGTTTCGTTTGTGGCACTTGCAAGCCATGAATCTACACATACATCGATGAGTCATATTAACAAGTTTTATCAGACATTTGATGATATAAAGGCTTCTTACTTTGATGGACTTATCATTACTGGTGCACCAGTAGAACTGATGGAATATGAAGAAGTGGATTACTGGGAAGAAATTTCTGAAATTATGGAATGGTCAAAGACACATGCAACTTCAACGCTTCATTTGTGTTGGGGAGCACAAGCTGGATTATATTACCATTATGGGATTGATAAGTTTCTCTTAGATGAAAAAATGTTTGGGGTATTTGAGCATCGTGTGATGAATCGTAAGATACCACTTGTTCGTGGATTTGATGATGTATTCTATGCACCACATTCAAGACATACTGAAGTGCGAAAAGAAGATATTCTAAAACATGACGATTTGACCATTTTGGCAGAATCAGATGAGGCTGGAGTATTTCTTGTGATGAATCAGGATGGAAAACAAATTTTTGTTATGGGACATCCCGAGTATGATCGCATTACGCTTCATAATGAATACATGAGAGATAAGAACAAAGGATTACCTATTGCTCCACCAAAAAATTATTATCCAGATGATGATGATACAAAAAAGCCATTATTACAGTGGAGATCACACGGAAATATTTTGTATTCAAACTGGTTAAATTATTATGTATATCAGCAAACACCATATGAATTTGTAGACAATAATGAAATATTAGGTGCAAAATTGTAATAGAAAAGGACATCGCCAAAACGATGTCCTTTGTTTTTTATTTAGAGAGTACTTTGTGAACTGCATTAAGTATAGTTTCTACACTAAATGGTTTGATGATGAAATCACAAGCACCTTTTTCATATGCATCCTGAATTAAATCTTCATGGCTTTGCGCTGAACATACAATGATTTTTGCATCAGGATCAATTTTTTTGACTTCTTCAAGAGCTGAAAGACCATCAAGAACTGGCATAACAACATCCATTAGTACAATATCTGGATGTACATCTTTGTATAATGAAATCATTTTCTCTCCATCAGAAGCTTGATAAATTCCGTGACCTTCATCAAGAAGAATATCTTCTAATAAAGATCTCATATATTTTGAGTCATCAACGATTAATATTTTTGCCATATGTATTTCTCTCCCTACATCATATATACATCTTTATTATAACTGATTGTATGTTTAAAGCAACATTTATTGTGGAAAATATTAAAAAAGAAAATATTAAAAAAATAAAATACTGTTTTCAAAAATGTTATTGTTTGGTATAATATACAAAGAAAATTACTGAGGAGGCACAAAAATGGCTGATAGTAGAAAAACTCTTAAGCTTAAATCAGATGAATTGGGCGAAGTTAAAATTGCAGACGAAGTAGTAGCAATTATTGCTGGACTTGCCGCTACAGAAGTAGAAGGCGTAAGTTCTATGGCTGGAAATATTACAAATGAAATCGTTAGTAAATTAGGGATGAAAAACCTTTCAAAAGGGATTTTTGTTGAATTATTAGATAATGAAGTAAAAATTGATGTGGCAATCAACATCGCGTATGGATATAGCATTCCTGAAGTGTCTGAAAAAGTTCAGGATAAAGTTAAAACAACAGTTGAAAACATGACTGGTCTTGAAGTAGCTGTAATTAATGTAAGAATTGCAAGCGTTGACATGACTGGCGATAATTAATGCTTTTTTAATACTGCAAAATGATGTATAATTGAGGGTGTCTAGGCTTAGACATCCTTTTTCTATGAAACGATATTTTTTGAGAGGATATATACATGACAAGAAGAGAATTAAGAGAAAATGTATTTAAAATGTTATTTCGTGTAGAATTTCATGATGAAGGTGAAATTTCAGAACAGCTTTCTATGTTTGAAGAAGAATTATCACATTTAAGTGAAAGTGATCTTTCTTACATCAACGGAAAGTGTAATGATATTTTTGCTCACTTAGATGAAATCGACGAAGCAATTAACGCAACAGCAATTGGCTGGAAAACATCACGAATGGGAAAAGTTGATCTTAGTATTATTCGTTTGGCAGTATATGAAATGAAATTTGAGGAAGATATACCACAAAAAGTTTCTATTAATGAAGCAGTTGAACTTGCAAAGAAATATGGAACAGATGATTCATCATCATTCGTAAACGGTATATTAGCAAAATTTGCATGTTAAAGAATGTATATTCAGTAGGACAAGTTAATCAATATATCAAGAATATGTTTTCACAGGACTTTCTGTTGCACCAAATCAGCATCAAAGGTGAGGTGTCTAACTGTAAGTATCATTCGAGCGGACATATTTACTTTACGATAAAAGATGAGTCGGGTACAATGAACGCCATTATGTTTGCTGGTAATCGTGCAAAAGGTTTGACATTTCGCATGAAAGAAGGTGACAAGGTTGTTGTAACCGGATCAGTGGAAGTCTATGAGCGTGATGGCAAGTATCAAATATATGCCAAAGAAATAGAACTTGATGGAGCAGGAAACCTGTACTTAAAGTTTGAAGCGTTAAAAAAAGAATTAGAAGAAATGGGTATGTTTGCAAAAGAGTATAAGCAACCAATTCCAAAGTATGCTATGTGTATTGGTGTAGTGACCGCACCGACGGGGGCGGCAATTCAGGATATACGAAATATTTCTTCTAGAAGAAATCCTTATGTGCAAATGATATTGTATCCAGCGCTTGTACAAGGAGAAAATGCTGCAGCAAGTATTGTAAACGGTATTCATGCATTAGAGAAACAAAATGTTGATGTTATCATTATTGGTCGTGGTGGTGGTTCTATTGAAGACCTTTGGGCATTTAATGAAGAAATTGTAGCAAGAGCAATTTTTGATTGTTCTATTCCTATTATTTCAGCTGTTGGTCATGAGACTGATTGGACCATAGCAGATTTTGTGGCAGACATGAGAGCACCAACACCTTCTGCGGCCGCAGAACTTGCGGTATTTGATTATATGCAAGTAGAAATGCAGCTTCGTGAATGTAAAAGAAGAATGGATATTTCTTTACGAAGACGTTTAGAACTATCAAGAGAACGCTTGGCTCATTTGAAAACACAAATGATATATCTAAGTCCACAGAGTCGTTTAAATGATAATCGAAGACGACTAATGGAAGTAGAAGAAAGACTTTGTTTATATATGAAACAAAAAATGCAGGAATGTCGTCACAGATTATCTATTTTAGTCGAAAAGTTAGATGCAAATTCCCCAACGAAAAAATTAAGTGGAGGATTTGCCTATGTGCAAACATCAGAAAGGAAGCCACTTCTTACTATTTCACAGGTAAGTCCGGAAGAAAATATTAAGATTTATTTGGCTGATGGTTCTGTGGATGCGAAAGTGCTTGAGGTAAAAAAACATGAGTGAAACAATCAAATTAGAAAATCGGTTTGAGAAAATAGAAGATATTATAAAGAGAATGGAAGATGCAGAGGTTTCCTTAGATCAGTCTTTTGAATTATATAAAGAAGGATTAGAAGAAATAAAATTGGCAAATGAAATGTTAGATTCTATGGAAAAAGCGATGCTTGTTTTAAATGCGGATGGAGAGTTGGAGGAATTCTAATGGATATGGAAAAGGAAATAAATCTTCGCGTAAAACATATTGAGGAGGATGTACTTTCTTGCTATCTTCCGAAAGAAGATGGTTACCAGAAAACCATTTTTGAGGCAATGAATTATAGTTTGTTGGCTGGTGGAAAAAGACTTCGTCCAATGCTTATCGAAGAAACCTACAAAATGTTTGGTGGAGATGATTTGTCTGTTGTAAAACCATTTATGGCAGCAATGGAGATGATTCATACGTATTCTTTGGTTCATGATGATTTGCCGGCAATGGATAATGATGAATATCGAAGAGGAAAAAAGACTACACATGCAGTTTATGGCGAAACGATGGGAATTCTTGCAGGAGATGCATTGTTAAATTACGCATTTGAAACCGCCATTTTGGCATTACTCACACATCCTATGAATACAAATGTACCAAAAGCTCTTTCGATATTAGCAAGAAAAGCCGGTGTCTATGGGATGATTGGCGGACAGGTTGTTGACGTTGAGGCAGAAAAGAAGGGTGAAAATATTTCAAGAGAAAAGCTTGATTTTATTTATCGCTTAAAAACAGGAGCACTTATTGAAGCTTCTATGATGATTGGCGGAGCTTTGGCAGGTGCCACAGATGAAGAATTAGAAAGATTAGAACATGCCGCAACCAATCTTGGGCTAGCATTTCAGATACAAGATGATATCCTTGATGTTACAAGTACTTTTGAAGAACTTGGAAAACCAATTGGTAGTGATGAAAAAAATCAAAAATCTACGTATGTAACATTTGAGGGATTGGAAAAAGCGAAAGCTGATGTGGAAGCTTTTTCGTTAGACGCCAAAGAAATTTTGGCTTCCTTTGGAAAAAAAGATGAATTTTTGCAGGCGTTGTTTGCGTATTTGATTCATCGAAAAAAATAAGGGATAGGCTTATGG
>JAXJUI010000085.1:0-1814 GCA_036309165.1 Agathobacter sp.
CTCTTACATTCAATGCGGATTTTCCGTCATAAACTCCTGCTTTCCTTCCGCATTTTGGACAATAGATTATCTTTTTGCTGTCCATATACGCACCTTCCTTTTAAAAAAGCACCATCCAAAACGGACAGTGCATTTAAAACTTTTCGTCAAAAACTATTTATTTCATTTTAAATTCTAAAACATAAGTACCGAACAAAGCGAACATACCTACTTGACACTCCTATTAAACATCATTCGAATACTGTCTTCAGAATTATCGCCTCCTATAATCTGCGCTATATCTCGCCAAGTTCTCCCGTCAGCAACTCTCAAAAGAACTATTTGCCTAATAAGCGGATCAGTAAGGCTATTTATAAATTCTTCTATTTCTTCCATTTGCTGTAAGGCATTTAGTTCTAATACTTTTAGCGTTTCCACACGATTCTCTAATAGCATCTTTTTTACAGTAAGTTCCATTTTTTTTCTATGATATTCCTTGGTTGGAATACCCTCTATGGAAAAAGTCTGAACACCACCTAAACCACCACGAACTTTATCTTTAACAATTTCCCCTTCTTCAATTTCTGATATCCGGTCCTCTATTTCTTTTATTGATTTTTTAAGCCCTTCTATTCTTTCTTGCACAAACTTTATTTCCTTGCGTAAATCATAATACTGTGTTAATGATTCTCTCGTCATTCAAAACACCTCCTTAGATAGGACTAGGAATTATAACGGTAACTTTTCTTTTTCCTTTATTAATCCTTATCGCAAAGTTGGAAAATACGTCCGGAACATCATCTAACTGCTTTTTTCCTGAAACGGAATATTGCTTTAACAATGACATCATGACACCATAAGGTTCTTTTGAGGTATACATTGATTTATCTTTAAACACTACATGCTGTAATATCCAGTTCGAACATTGAAAGATTCTAGCTTCTTTATTCGTCTCGGTTGGTGTATCTGTTATATTGCAAATCCATCCTTTTTGCTCTACTCGTTTATTAACTTCCATTGCCACCCTATCTCCACCAGCATTTCTTTCAAATTCACATTCATGAACCTTATTATTTACCAATACATTTGCTGCATTTTCATACTGCAATTCATAATCCGAAGTATTATCACAAACACAATCAACGCAATAGTAATCTTCTCCATATTTTTGAAGGACTGGAAGAACAAAATAGTCTGTTCCTTTTCCTTTTGTATCACATTGAGCTGTAATAATTTCAGGTTCGCCATGTGGTAAATTAAAATAAGTCCTGATTTTATCTTCAGGGAAAACCAATCCTTCACGTTCAATTGGTTCATTTTTATACAGACATTTATAAGAAACCTCATCCATCAATCGCGCCTGGTCATTGAAAAACTCCACAGACATTCCGTTGTATTCATAGTCAAAATTGCTTTTACCGGTAACAGGGTCAATATCAGGAATTGCAATAAATCTTGCTCTGTCACTGTCTCCATACAAATCCTTCAGTCTTCCAATTACATCATGAACACTCCATCGTGTAGCAATATGTATTTCCTTTACTTGTTCATTTAATTTTCTCTGCCTTGCATCCACTGAATACACATTCCACAAATTATCCAATCTGGTTTTATTCAATGCTTCTTCTATTCCACCTATTAAATCATCGCAATACAAGTATCTATTACAACGAACTTTACCTGAGTTTTTAGAACCAACAGATGTACATTGCAAACTATAAAACGGTTTGTATTTTCCAAAATCCATTTTTTCCGCCTTTGCGTTAGTATCACGTAATTTTACATCCGGAAATATTTCAGACCATTTATATTCATCACTGGTTGTTATGTCCAAC
>JAXJUI010000086.1:0-2830 GCA_036309165.1 Agathobacter sp.
CGTAGATAATGCCGGAAATACCATGAAAGACACTCAGCATATTGTGGCATTAGAAACCGAAAAAAGGGTATTAGAAGAAATGTTTGAGTTGGAAAAGAAGCATTATGGAGAATCAAAAAAGGCAGTAAAAATTGATGTATCACTTTAATTTTAGTATTTTGTTGAGTCTGAAAGCACGCAAAGCTTTGAATTTTACGGAGGAATATAAAATGCAAGAAGAAAGAAAATTAGAAATTGAAGATGAATGTAAGTGTGAAAATGAAGAAAACAATGAAAAACCTCAAGTGATGTGGATGCCCATTTGCATGTGCTTTGGGTTAAGCATTGGTATGAGTTTGGGGAATTTGATTTTTGATAATATGTCTATTGGTATGTGTATGGGCATTTCTTTAGGAGTTGCTGTGGGGAGCATAATTGATGCACGGAACAGAGTCAATAATAAAGAAGACAAACAAATTACAAGCGAATCAGATGATAATGAAGAAAACGAGTAGATTCCAAGCTTATATTGAGTCTGAATGCACACAAGAATTTGAATTTTGTTAATTGGATAAATAACAATTAGACATTCGATGTCTAGTGGCGTAAATACGGCATTTACTCACTTTGTGTCGTTTTATTTAAGCATTAGAAATGGTAGTCTATCGATGAAAGGAGGAGGAAAATGGATCAGAAAAAAACAGGTTGTTTTCTGAAACAATTGAGAAATGAAAAAGGTCTTACCCAGGAACAGTTAGCCAATGAATTTGGTGTAGCGCAGAGAACGGTATCACGTTGGGAGACGGGAAGTAATATGCCGGACATCAGTATGCTTGTTGAGATAGCTGAGTTCTATGAAGTTGACATCCGGGAAATCATTGATGGAGAAAGGAAAAGTGAGAATATGAATGATGAAGTAAAAGAAACAATATTAGCGGTTGCAGATTATGCGGATAAACAAAAAAAGCAAGCAGTATTAAGGGCTATTATTATGTTTGCCCTGGAAATGCTTTGTTGCGGATTCACAATAGCTTCTATAATTTTGATAGAGAGCAGTGATGTGAAAATCAGTCTTTGGTATGCGGCAATTCCGCTGGCTATGACAATAGCGTATTCTGTTCTATTAGTTATAAATGCAAAAAGTTATATTCGCAAAGTGCAAAAGGAGAGATAAATTTCAGTCTTGCGAAGAGACTGAAAGCAACAGAAGATTTGAATTTTACAAACAGGAGTAAATGAAGATGATAGAAATATCGTATTTATCGGCAGTAATATTTATAAGTATTGTGTGGTGTTTGGTAAGAGTATTATTTGCAATAAAAAACAAGGGTATTCAATGGAAAAGAGAAGTACAACTGATATTGGTATATGTTTGCATTATTGTTGTTGCTCGTTTTACATTTTTTCCATTTTTTAAAGTGAATGGAGAAATACAACCATTGGTTTTTGAAGCTGCAAAGGCTTTTCCATTTCGTATAAATTCAATGCCTTTTGTCAATCTTTTTGATTATCCTAGTATGAAAGATATTTTGATAAATGTGATTGGAAATACAACAATGTTTATGCCAATAGGTGTGATTTATCCTATAGTATATAAAAAGTTAAATACAGCCCCAAAAGTTTTACTTGCAGGAATTGGGTTGTCGTTGTGTATTGAAATTCTGCAGTTACCATTTTACGACAGAGTAACAGATATTGATGATTTGTTATTAAATTCCATTGGATTTTCGATTGGGTATTTTGTTTATGTAATGGTAAAAAAGATAGGACGAGGTATTGTAAAATAAGCAAGTGAAAATTTCAGTCTTGTGGAGAGATTGAAAGTAACAGAAGATTTGAATTTGAGGAGGTAAATTACTATGGAAAAAGCTTGGAAAGTTCTTTATGAAGCTGCAAGATTAGCTCTTAATGCACGAAGAATATCTGATTATGTGACAGCGGGAGAAGTTAGTGCGGCGATTCTTTCAAAGTCAGGGAAAATATATACTGGTGTTTGTATTGATACTTGTTCAACTCTTGGTATTTGTGCAGAACGTAATGCAATTTTTAATATGATAACAAATGGGGAACAAGAGATAGACAAAGTGCTTGCAATACTGCCTGATGGGAGTACAGGGGCACCTTGTGGTGCTTGTAGAGAACTGATGGTTCAATTGATGCCAAATTCATATAAAGATATCGAAATTATGTTGGATTATGAAAATGAAAAAATCATCAAACTTGGTGACATTACTCCGGAATGGTGGATATAAATACTACATTATCTGCCTTACAACTTTCAGTCTTACGGAGAGGCTGAAAAGCAACAGAAGATTTGAATTTACCGAATAAGTTGTTCGTGCCATATGGCTTGATTATAAATACAAAGATAAAAACGCAATGTACATTAAAAATGTACTAGAGCTGGTAGGTAGCCCAGCCGTCCTATGCAAATAGGGTAAGTAACCTGCCCCTCCGGGTTATCCATTCTTTGTTCAATTCATTTTAGGAGGGATTCTTATGGACAAAGCAAATGGAAAACTGACAGTATATTTTGAAGAACCATTTTGGGTAGGCGTATTTGAGCGTATTGAAGATGGTAAACTATCTGTGGCAAAGGTAACATTTGGTGCAGAACCAAAAGACTATGAAGTGCAGGAGTATATTCGAAAATACTATTCCAGTTTGAAATTCAGTCCGGCTGTTGATACTGTTGTAAAAGATATAAAAAGAAATCCTAAAAGGATGCAACGTGAAGCGAAAAAACAGATACAGGAAGCCGGCATCGGCACAAAATCGCAGCAGGCCTTGAAATTACAGCAGGACCAGAATAAACAGGAGCGTAAAGTGAGGAGCCGTGAGAAAAAAGAAG
>JAXJUI010000087.1:0-8938 GCA_036309165.1 Agathobacter sp.
GTCTTACAACGTCTTTGCTTGTAAGTTCACAAATTGAGATTCCTTCAATATTTTTCAAAACCCGCAAGGCAACATCGAGTCCAGATTTTGTTCCTGGAGAAAGATCCTTTTGGGATGCATCTCCAGTAACCACAACTTTTGATCCAAAACCAATACGTGTTAAAAACATTTTCATTTGTGCTGGCGTTGTATTTTGTGCTTCGTCCAAAATAATAAAAGCATTATCAAGAGTACGGCCCCTCATATATGCAAGAGGTGCCACCTCAATCAATCCCTTTTCCATATTCTTTTGAAAATTCTCTGCTCCCATAATTTGATGAAGTGCATCATAAAGTGGACGTAAATATGGATCAACCTTACTCTGTAAATCACCTGGTAAAAATCCCAACTTTTCACCAGCCTCAATAGCCGGACGTGTCAGAATAATTCTACTGACTTCTTCATTTTTGAAAGCTGTAATTGCCATAGCCATTGCAAGATACGTTTTTCCTGTTCCCGCTGGTCCCATACCAAACACAATCATATTCTTACGAATTGCATCAACATAAGCCTTCTGTCCTAAGGTTTTAGGTTTTACTGGTTTTCCCTGAATAGTATGACAAATAATATCTTTATCAATAGTAATAAGAGCATCCCCTTTATGCTCAGCCAAAAGTGCCAAAGCATAATTTACATTTTGTTCTGTAATTTCATTTCCTCTTTGAGAAAGTTGAATCAATTGCAAAAAGACCTCTTTTGCTTGATTAATATTATTTTCATTTCCAATGATTTTTATTTGGTTTTCTCTTAATACTACAGTAACTCCAAGAGTTTTTTCAATTTTTCTAATGTGTTCATCAAATTTTCCAAACACATTTGCCATATGTTCTAATGGCATAGAAACTGCTACTTCATTTAAACTCATCTATGATTGTTCCCTTCTAATGTTCAATAGTTTTATTTGCAATTGAAATACGAAGTGTTGTGCCATCAATACAAACACTTGACCATACTATTTCCTCAAAATCCAGCCGAAAATCCTGTTCGATTTTATTACAATTTATCTTATTTCGATTGCACCCAAGTTCAATCTGCTGTTCCTCTAAATATACAATCATCTCTTTTGCCTGATTTTCACTTGCCCCTGATATTTCTATACACCAGATACGTTGTAATGCCAAAAACAAAACAATTACAGAAAGCAAAAAACTAGCAACGAACGCCCCACGGTTTTTATACTTTTTAAATACAAATGGTAAACCTCGTCTTTGTTCCAACCACAATTTTACATGTGTTTTTCTTACATATGGTTTTACTTTCCAAATATCCTCTAAGGAAATACAAAAAACATATTCATCATCCAAAACGGAAACGATATTCCATATTTCATATTCTTGATTTAAACAGAGACGAATAAACCGAAGTGCATTCCGCCCCTTCGTATGTACGGTAACATATCCTTTCACAAGATAAATACTTTTTTTCATCATACACAATACCTGATTAATTGAATTTCGCCAACAATTTCCATTTCTTCTTTAGAGTATTGTTTTATTTCTAGATCTTTCCCTTCAAATTCAATCGCATAAGGTTTCGTTGATACAACAATTCTTTCTTTCGTATACATGATTACACCATTATGATTTGCCATACGAACAGATATATTTCCCTTCACAAACAAAAAGGGACTTTCTATATTATTTACTAGATTTTTCATATCAAAGTATATGAATGAAAAAACAAAAATATACAACTATTTATGATAAGGTTCGTTGTTTACAATGCGGTAACTTCGATAAATTTGTTCCAATAAAATCACTCTCATCAATTGATGTGGAAATGTCATTTTGGAAAAACTAAGTTTATAGTCAGCCCTTTTTAACACATTGTCAGAAAGCCCAAGGGAACCACCAATCACAAATACTATGTGGCTAACACCTTTTACACCAAGACCTTCTATCTTTTGAGACAATTCTACAGAATCTAACATCTTTCCATCAATTGCAAGACATACAACATAAGCATCTTCTTTAATATGCTTTAACAGCCGTTCTCCTTCTTTATCTTTAACGATGTTAATCTCTGTTTCTGTTGCTTGTTCTGCTGTCTTCTCGTCCAAAACCTCAATTATTTGAAGTTTACAATAGCGACTTAATCTCTTCTCAAACTCCGAAATTGCACCTTGATAAAATTTTTCTTTCACTTTTCCTACACATAATATTGTAATTTTCATAAATTCATTATACCATATATATGTAAAACAACAACAATTTACTAGGAGAAGATATATGAAAAAATTAATTAATTACATCCTCGCAGAAGGAGAAATCGTAAACGAAAATATTTTAAAAGTTGATGGGTTTATTAATCATCAAATAAATCCTGTTCTTATGAAGGAAATAGGAGAAGAATTTGCAAAGCATTTTAAAGACAAAGGAATTACAAAGATTTTAACAATCGAAAGTTCTGGTATTGCACCAGCACTTATGACATCCCTTTCTATGGATTTACCTCTTGTAATCCTAAAAAAGGAACCACCAAAAGAATTAAATGACAATTTCTACCAAACACAGGTTACATCTTACGCTACCGACCGCAGTTATGATTTGACATTATGTGCAAAATACATCACACCAGATGATCATGTACTTATCATTGATGACTTCTTGGCTCATGGTGAAGCAATGACCGGTGCAATTCGACTCATTCGTCAGGCTCATGCAACTGTTGGCGGAATCGGAATTTTAATAGAAAAATCATTTCAACCCGGTCATACAAAATTACGCGAACAGGGATTGGATGTATACTCTCTTGCTCGTATTAAAAGTATGGAACCTGGTGAAATCACTTTTATTGAAGAATAAGAAAAATCCAGTTGTCAACAATATGACAACTGGATTTTTCTTTTTAATAATTTTAAATTAATCTGCATAATACAAAAATCTTCCGCGATAGATACTACTAGATTTTCCACTCGCATCATTAATAATAATAACAGATAAAACATGATTTCCTTCTGGAACCTCAATCTTTCCATTATATCTCATAGTAATCGATTCATATGGGTCTGTTCCATCCCATGTATAATATGCAGTACAACCTTCCGGAACCTCAACTTCTACATCCACAATATTAGAAGAATCAAACGTTCCTCCATCTGGAGAAACCACCGGCATATCAGGAACAGGAATTTCAATCGTATATTTATTAGTTATTACTTCACTATAAATACCTTTTCCATTTACACATACTGCACTAACGGTGTATTCACCTTCTTCAAGTTCAATTGGAGAAGAATATATTTTTCCATTATCAACTGGATTTTTTCCGTCTAATGTATAATAAATATTATAATCTCCAGACGCTCTAATTGAAAGTTCAATCACTTCATCGAACTCACCCGCATCTTCACTAAATGTTGGTGGCAATACAATATATGCTTCAAACAATTCTAAAACCGACTCATCTGTCACACCTTCTGTTAATGCAACAATTGAATCTGTATCACCTTTACTCTCATATACCTCAATCAAACGTTCATACGCTTTTACATATGAATCATCTTTTTGAATTGCCTGATTCCAATAATCAATCGCAGATACAATATCTTTTTGTTTATAGTATATTTCTGCAATTGCATAACACACTTCTGCATGATTTGGCTCTAACGAAAGTGCATTTTCATAGTACTGAATTGCTTTATCATAATCTTTATCCGCTTCAAACGCTTCTGCTTTTGACACCTGATATGAAAAAGAGTTTTTGTTCTTACTTGAAATCAGCAATGCGCACACCACTATCAAAATTACTACTAGTGCAATAGAAACACTAACAACTGTAATCATGATCTTTTTGTTATGTTCTGCCTTGCGTCTAAGCATTTCTTCTTTTTTTTCAAAAAGAGCCTTCTCTTTTTCCTTCTCTTGTTTCTTTCGATTCTCTTCGTCTACAAGTGTTCGAAGAAAATCGTCCTCTAGCACATTGTAATCTGGAACCATTTGTACTTCTTTTCCACATTTCGAGCAAAATACACAACCTTCATTTAGTTGCTCGCCACAATTAACACACTTCATTTTTTCACCCTCATATAGATTATGAATACATTTTCATTGCTTCAACACAATTGTTCATTAACATAGCAATTGTCATAGGCCCAACTCCACCTGGAACCGGAGTGATTGCACTAGCTAATGGTTCCACTTCGTCGTATTTCACATCTCCACAGAGTTTATTATTTTCATCTCTATGAATTCCAACATCAATAACAACAGCACCTTCTTTTACATATTCCGCTGTAACAAATTGTGGTTTTCCCATTGCAACAATAAGAATGTCTGCTTGTTTACATACTTCTTTCAAATTTTTTGTTTTGGAATGACAAACTGTTACTGTAGCATTCTCGCGAAGCATAAGTAATGCCATTGGTTTTCCAACGATATTGCTTCGTCCAATTACCACACAATTTTTTCCTGCAATGTCAACATTACTTCTCTTTAACAACTGAATAATACCAGCTGGGGTGCATGAAACAAATCCTTTTTGTCCTACAACAAGTGAGCCGACATTTTCTGGGTGAAATCCATCTACATCCTTCTTTGGAGAGATTCTTTTTATCACTTTCTCTTCATCAATATGCTTTGGCAAAGGTAACTGGCACAAAATACCATGAACATTTTCATCCAAATTCAGCTTATCAATAATTGCTAAAAGTTCATCTTCTGTAGTTTCTTCCGGAAGTTCATAAGCCAAAGAACGTATTCCAATATATTCACATGCTCTTTTTTTGTTACCAACATAAACGCTAGATGCCGGATCATTTCCAACTTGAATTACCGCTAGCGCACATTCTTTTCCTTCTTCTTTTAATTTTGCAACTTCCGCCTTAAGTTCATCTTTAATTTCTGTAGAAATCTTCTTTCCGTCAATTATTTGTGCCATTTTACGTTTCCCTTCTTTTCTCATATATTCATCACTAAATTAGAATAATCCAGTAATAACTCCATCATCATTTACGTCAATATTAAATGCCGCTGGTTTTTTAGGTAAACCAGGCATTGTCATAATAGAGCCATTGATTGCAACAACAAATCCTGCACCAGCAGAAACATATACTTCACGAACATTAATTGTAAATCCACTTGGTCTTCCAAGTTTTGTCGCATCATCAGAAAGTGAATACTGTGTTTTAGCCATACAAACAGGCAAATTACCCATTCCTAAATCTGTAATACGTTTCAGTTCTCTTTCAGCAGCTGCTGTATATGTAACACCATCTGCACCATATATTTCTTTAGCAACCGTTTCAATTTTTTCTTTTAATGAAAGACTATCCTCATATAAGAGTTTGAAATTGCTTTCCTTTGTTTCCAAAGTTTCTAATACTTTTTCTGCTAAAGCAACTCCACCTTCGCCACCTTTTTCCCATACTTCTGAAAGTGCGAATTCACATCCTCTTTCCTTACAGAACTGTTCTACAAAATCAGTTTCAGCTTTTGTATCTGTAATAAATGAATTTAATGTAACTACAACAGGAACCTGATATTTCTGAAGGTTTTCAATATGTTTTTCAAGGTTAACAATACCCTTTTTCAAAGCTTCTAAATTTTCTTCATTTAAATCAGCTTTTGCAACGCCACCATTGTATTTAAGAGCTCGAATTGTTGCAACTAATACAACAGCGTCTGGTTTTAATCCTGCTTTACGGCATTTGATATCAAAGAACTTTTCAGCACCTAAATCAGCACCAAAACCTGCTTCTGTGATAACATAATCCGCCATTTTAAGAGCCATTTTTGTTGCACGAACACTATTACATCCATGTGCAATATTTGCAAATGGTCCCCCATGTACAATTGCTGGTGTATGTTCTAAAGTCTGAATTAAATTTGGTTTCAACGCATCTTTTAATAAAGCTGCCATTGATCCCGTTGCCTGCAAATCATTTGCTGTTACAGGTTTTCCATCAAAAGTATATGCAACAATAATATTTCCAAGACGTCTCTTTAAGTCTTCCATATCATCAGCAAGACATAAAATCGCCATAATTTCAGATGCAACTGTAATTACGAAATGATCTTCTCGGACCATACCATCCATCTTATTACCAAGACCAACTACAACGTTACGAAGGACACGATCATTCATATCTAAACAACGTTTCCAAACAATCTGTCTTGGATCGATTCCAAGCTCATTTCCCTGCTGAATATGATTATCAAGTAAAGCTGCAAGCAAATTGTTTGCAGATGTAATTGCATGAAAATCTCCCGTAAAATGAAGATTCAAGTCCTCCATTGGTACAACCTGTGCATATCCGCCACCTGCCGCACCACCTTTTACTCCAAAACATGGTCCAAGTGAAGGCTCTCTTAATGCAATAATTGCCTTTTTATTTAATTTACCAAAAGCCTGTCCTAAACCAACACTTGTTGTTGTTTTTCCTTCTCCAGCTGGAGTTGGATTAATCGCTGTAACGAGAATTAATTTACCATCTTCATTATCTTTGATTTTTTCCATGTATTCATCTGAAAATTTAGCTTTGTACTTCCCGTACAATTCTAAATCATCTTCAGCAATTCCAAGTGACTGTGCCACTGTTTTAATCGGTTCAAGCACTGCTTCCTGCGCAATTTCGATATCACTCTTAAATCCCATGTTTGTCCTCCTATTTTAAAACAACTTTGTATTTTTAAACTATATTCAACATATGTTTATCATGTTTATAAATTTCCGTCAACAAAAGCTTGAAATTCTTCTTCTGTCATTAATACTTTTCTTGGCTTCGTTCCCTCTTCCGGACCAACAATTCCTGCCTCTTCAAGCTGATCCATAATTCGGGCTGCTCTATTAAACCCTACTTTCAAATATCTTTGTAGCATTCCAATAGACGCCTTTTCTTTATCAATAATAATACTTGCCGCTTCCATAAAATATGAATCCCGACCATCATCGTTCATATTTGCATCTGAAATCGACACTGTTGTTGATGATGACGTCTGTAAATCATTCATCTTTTGTTGTACATCACTACTGTAAGAAGCCTGTCCGTTTTGCTCCGTAATAAAATTTACCACATCCGACACTTCTTTATCAGATACAAATGCTCCTTGCACACGGATAGGTTTTGGAACACCTTGTGGGTTAAATAACATATCGCCTTTTCCAAGAAGTTTTTCTGCGCCATTCATATCAAGGATTGTTCTTGAGTCAACACCAGAAGTTACTGCAAATGCAATTCTACTTGGCATATTTGCTTTAATAAGACCTGTAATAACGTTTACAGAAGGTCTTTGTGTTGCGATTACCAAGTGAATACCAGCAGCTCGAGCAAGTTGTGCCAAACGACAAATTGCTTCTTCTACATCGTTTGATGCAACCATCATGAGATCTGCCAACTCATCAACAATAATTACAATCTGCGGCATTTTCTTCGGTACTTCTTGTCCTTCTGGAACTTCAATCTTTTCTATTTTTGCATTATATCCATTAATTTCACGAACATTTGCTTCCGCAAATTTTTGATAACGATCTGTCATTTCCTGCACAGCCCAATGAAGTGCACCAGCAGCTTTTTTGGGATCTGTTACAACCGGAATCAACAAGTGAGGAATACCATTGTATACACTAAGTTCAACCACTTTCGGATCAATCATAATAAGTTTGACTTCTGATGGTTTTGCTTTATACAAAATACTCATAATAATAGTATTGATACAAACAGACTTACCAGAACCTGTAGAGCCCGCAATAAGCAAATGGGGCATTTTGGCAATATCCGTCACTTTTGTTTTTCCTGAAATATCTTTACCTACAGCAAACGTAACCTTAGAAACAGAATTTTTATATTCTTCTGATTCTAATAAATCTCGAAATGCTACCATAACATTTTCTTTATTTGGGACTTCAATTCCAACTGCAGCCTTTCCCGGAATAGGCGCTTCAATACGAATATCAGCAGCAGCAAGATTTAATTTGATATCATCCGCTAGGTTTACGATTTTGCTAACTTTTACCCCCATCTCTGGTTGAATTTCATATCTCGTTACTGATGGACCACAACTAATATTTGTAACTGTTACATTTACGCCAAATGTCTTTAATGTCTGTTGTAACTTGTTAGCAGTCTCTCTTAAATAACTTTCTGTATTTCCACTACTTTTCTTTTCACCCTGCTTTAACAAAGAAAGAGGTGGGAAAACATATGGTTTTTCAGAAACATTTTCCATAATCTCTGCTTCAACACTATGCACTTCTTGCATAATTTCCGCATCAGATGCTCTTGTTTTTCTTTTTGGAGTTTCCACTGTTTCTGTTTTTTCCACGTCCTGTGCCAACAATTCCGGAATCGACTCTTCTAACTTTTGGCTAATATCATCCACCAAAAAATCTCCACTTATAACCGGTTCTTCCGGAAAACCAGTAGCCATTGCTGGATCTGGCGGAAAAATTGCGGATGCCAAAGTTGTATGCTTTTCTTCTTCTACAACCGGACACTCTAATTCCATCTGAGGATGCAATTCACCCATTTCATCAGATGTCACACTATCTTCTTTTTCAATCTTATTATCCAATGAAACTCCACGATATTTTTTATCTGTACGTCGTTTTGCTTTTTCTTCTTGTTTGTACTCTCTATACTCCTGATAACGTTCATTGCTTTCTTTTGCCGTTTCATATACTCTCTTTCCGCCTGATTGAAAACCTTTTAATGCAGATTTTCCAGTAATAATTACAAAAGAAATAATAAGTACAATGATATCAATAATATATGCTCCAACAATCCCAAAATTCGGAGCCAGTAAATAAGCAAATAAACCACCTAGTATTCCGCCACCAAGTTTTGTTTCGTAACTATCCAAATATGTCTGAAACGGACTTGCAACATCTTTTCCGTAATGAACAAGCGACATAAAAACACATAAAAATACTACAAAAACAAAAGAAAACACAAGTTTAATAA
>JAXJUI010000088.1:0-3585 GCA_036309165.1 Agathobacter sp.
CCGTAATCTCTAATCCATATATATTTTTCAATAGCCCTGACAAATAGTAAAATTCATAATTTCCTACTAATACAGATTTTTTTATTTTACATTTTAAAATCACACTTTGTCTTGCAATAGAGGTAACCATCTTGTTCTCCTTTTTATGCTCATTAACTCCATCACATTATACAAAGTTCCACTTTTTTGAGCAACTGATTTTTCCACAAATCTTACATCCCTGTAATCCAGAAACCTCTTACAAAATAATAAAATCCCCCGACCATTTTTCCAAGTGCCATGGAAAAAATTATAAAAGATAGCCCTCTTGTAATTTTAAATCTGTGAAACAAAATCGGAAATGTATCCAAGATTTCTGCTAAAGTAACAGAAATACCTCCAACAAATATTCCAGCACCTATTCCATAAATAAACAAAATAAATGCACCTATGATGTTATGCCACTGAATGTCGATTGGAAACACCGCAAAAAAAACACCTGCTAGGATTCCCAGCATAAGCACGTTTTCTATTTGGACAATATATTTTGCCATATGATATTTGCGAAGCATTCTTGGAACAACACCAATTACTAAAACAAAGGCAAATGTTCCTGCTGATACCGCTGCCCCAGCCATAACTGCAAGAATAAAAATCCATACACTATTCCACATCTTTTAATTCACCTCGTCGATTCGCCGTTTCGATAAATGCCTTATCAATGTCTTGCTCATGTTTCTTAACTTCCACCTGAATTGGTGTTTCATCTGTTGTAAGTTTTTTCTTTCCAACATGATTAAAAAACACCATAATTCCAACAAATAATCCAATGCAGTATCCAATTTCCAGTTCTGATATCTCTGGCTTTTGACCTCCTTTTACCTGGGTGTACAATCGTTCAAAAACGCCTGTAATTGATATATCATTATTAAATGCCATAATCGTAAAGGCAGCTCCAAGAAAAATTACAATACATAGAAGCGTAATTTTTACTGCCTCCCAAAATTTCCCAGACAGTCCTAGAAACAATTCTTTTGCTTCTATCATTTCTACTACAAAATCGACATCCCCAATTACTTCTACCGATACATCCGGACAATTTTTTTCAATGATAGATACCAAATAAAGTACGGAAAAACCCTGCGCACGATTCTCTTTATTATCTAAATCTTTTCCTGAAAAATCATAGATTTTTATCTGATTTATCTTTTTCATTAGTTCCTTATCATCCACCCAAATTTTACATACATCTCTCATAAAAACATGGGTATCCTTAACATTAGAATGTCGTTCCGCTTTTAGGTATACTGTCTTTTCTTTTATATCCATGCCGACTCTTCCTCCACCAAAATTCCATCCCTTGGAATCTGTTCTCCTTTATAAGCCTGGTACCCATACCATATTCCGAAGACAATACACAAAACCAAAATAGTGCCCAAAAACAGGCGATACCAAATCATACTCTTTCGATTTTTCACTCTTTATTCCACCTCTTCTTTTTTTACTTTATCTTTTTCCAAAATGTTGATAAAATATGTATGAAATTAATCTTCAAATTAATTGGAAAGGAATTATCATGGCGTACACAAAGGAAATTCTAACACTTTCTGTTGAAATTGCTGACGCAATGCTTCGAAATGGGGCAGAAATATATCGAATTGAAGAAACCGTGATTCGTATACTAAAGGCATATGATATCGAGAGCTTCGATGTATATGTTCTATCAAATGGTATTTTTGCAAGTGCCAATGAAGATAAAGAAGATGCCTGCAGTATGATTCGTCATGTACCACTTTGTTCTGTAAATTTAGGGAAAATCACAGCACTCAATCAGCTTGCACGAGATATATGTGCGCATAGGGTTTCACTGATTGATTCCTGGGATCGTTTAGATGAATGTAAAAAGATTCCTGATTATAATAAATATTTACAATACTTTTTCTGCGGATTAGGAAGTGCCGGATTTTGTTTCCTATTTGGTGGTGGGATTCTTGATTCTATTTTTGCCTTCTTTATTGGATATTTGGAGCAAATCTTTTTACTCCGTAATTCACATAATAAAATGGCCCGATTTATCAAAATTATCTTTGCAAGTATCATGGTAAGTGCGCTTAGTCTTATTCCATCGGCTATTGGACTTCCTGTTATGCGTGATAAGATGGTAATCGGTGCAATCATGCCCCTAGTTCCTGGAATTGCATTTACTACTGCAATTCGAGATTTTTATAACGGCGATTATCTTTCTGGATCTATCCACCTTATCGATGCACTCCTTACAGCAGTTTCCATCGCCCTTGGTGTATGTATTCCTCTTGGAATCGCAGGATATTTAGGTGGAGGTATTTTCCTATGATAGGTGTATTACAGTCTATTTTCGCTATGGTTGCAACGATTTCATTTGCAATTCTTTTTCAGGCACCAAAAAAAGAGCTCCCTTTTTGTGGATTTACCGGAGCTCTTGGTTGGATTATTTATTATATTTTGACAAAAAACGGAGTTGGAATTGTATTTTCATCCGCAATCTCCTCTTTTGTACTTGCAATTTTTGCAAGATGCTTTGCAGTACTTCGCAAAAAACCAGTCACCTTATATCTTTTACCTGGAATCTTTCCTTTAGTACCAGGTGCCGGTATTTACTATACCGCGTATTATGTTTTTACTGGTGAAAACACTATGGCTTCAAGTAAAGGAATCGAAACCTTTGAACTTGCAGGCGCCATTGTAATAGGAATCATTTTTGCTTCTGCAATTCCGCAGAAAGTATTCCATAAAGTTCATTCTATTCGCGAAAAAGAAGAACAAGAAACTTTAAGCTAATGCCATATGAGCATTAGCTTTTGTTTTACTGAGCCGCAATTTTTGCTGCCAACTCTTCTAAATATTCCCAGCGCTCCATTTTTAACATGAGTGCTTCTTCCCTCTCTTCTTTTTCTTTTGAAAGCTCATTAAGCTTTACAAAATCTCTTGAATTCTTTAATATTTCCTTTTCAATCTCTGCAATACGTGTTTCTAATGCTTCAATGTCTTCTTCAATAGTCTCGTATTCCTTTTGTTCATTATACGAAAACTTGAGTTTTTTTGCTCCACCACCCCAAGTAGCCTTCGAATCTTTTACAACATTCTTTTCTTCTTGATTCTTCTCTGCTATAGCGCCAGACATCGAAAGAAGTGACGAATCCTGCTTTGGGCGCTTTTGCATATAGTCGGTGTATCCACCTTCGTATTGTGTAATCTTTCCCTCTCCTTCAAAGGCAAAAATACGTTTTGCAATACGATCAAGAAAATAACGGTCATGAGAAACGGTAATGACTATTCCATCATAAGAATCCAAATAATCTTCTAATATTGCAAGTGTCTCCGTATCTAAGTCATTTGTAGGCTCATCCAAGACCAAAATATTGGGAGCTTCCATTAACACGCGAAGAAGATTTAATCGTCGTCTTTCACCACCAGAAAGTTTTCCAATTGGGCTATACTGCTGACTAGATGGGAACAAAAATCTTTCTAACATCGCTGACGCTGAAACCAGTCCATCTTCTGTACGAACGTACCCAGCCGTATCTTTAATATAGTCGATTACCCTTTGATTTGGATCCATCCATGTAG
>JAXJUI010000089.1:0-5808 GCA_036309165.1 Agathobacter sp.
GGTCTTATCGATTAAAATAGCTTTAGATTAAGAATTAAGCTTTTATTAGGAGTTAAGATGACGACCAAGGAAAAAGTATTAGAACTATTTGAACGAAATAAGGGAGTTTTCTTTTCGGGAGAAGAACTTGCACAAAAAATTTCGGTATCAAGAGCTGCTGTTTGGAAAGCAGTAAATGCGTTACGAAACGAAGGATATTCTATTGAGGCAGTAACCAATAAAGGTTATTGCCTTTCTGAAAATACAGATATTATTTCTGTGCAGGGAATTCAAAAATATTTATCAAAAGAAAATGCCGATTTGAACATCGAAGTATTACAATCAACTGGTTCAACAAACACCTATATCAAAGAGAAAGCAAATGAAGTGGCGGATGGTTATGTGGTGGTTGCAAATGAGCAAACGAATGGACGTGGTCGTTTTGGACGCGCCTTTTATTCTCCAGCCGGAAGTGGTTTTTATTTAAGTATCCTGCTTCGTCCATCACAGTATACAGCAGAGAAAGCAGTACGACTTACTACACAAGCAGCAGTAGCAATGTGTGAAGCAATTGAGGAAGTCGCAAATGTAGATGCAAAGATAAAATGGGTCAATGATATCTTTGTAAATGGAAGAAAAGTGTGTGGAATCCTTACAGAGGCTTCATTTGATTTAGAAAGTGGTTTTTTAGAATATGCGGTTGTAGGAGTTGGTCTTAATGTATATTCACCGGATGGAGATTTTCCTGAAGAACTAAAAGAAATCGCAGGATGTATATTAGGAGATTCTAATACAGATGCAAAAAATCGTTTGATAGGATCCTTTCTAAATCGATTCTTAGCTTACTACAGTGCGAGTAATCAAGATGAGTATGTTAAGAAATATCGTGCCAGAAGTTTCTTAATTGGAAAATCAATTACGGTTATTTCGGGAAATGAACAAAAAACCGCCGTTGCGTATGGGATGGATGATGAATGTCACTTACTCGTACGATATGAAGATGGGCAGGAAGAGGCCCTTGCGCATGGCGAAGTGTCCGTTAGGGACGGTTCTTTTGCCACGAGGAGCGCCCTTTTGTCATGAGGAATGCCATCCTTTTTATTCTTATGAATATGTATAGAAAAGATTAAACAAAAAGGAATCTTGAATTAAGAGGAGATTAAGGTTGATTTGTTATTATATCCTAAGAAAAATTTAGGAGGAAGATAATGATACAGCTAAAATCAATTACAAAAACCTATCGGACCGGAAATTTGGTTCAAGTAGCGCTTAACCAGGTGTCTCTTAATTTTAGGGATAATGAATTTGTTTCAATTTTAGGAGCAAGTGGTTCTGGAAAAAGTACCTTACTAAATATTATTGGTGGTCTCGACAGATATGAAACTGGAGATCTAATTATTAACGGGGTGTCTACAAACCAATATAAAGATAGAGATTGGGACACCTATCGAAATCATTCCATTGGTTTTGTTTTCCAAAGTTACAATCTGATTCCACATCAGAGCGTTTTGGCAAATGTAGAATTGGCACTTACTATAGGTGGGGTTTCCGGAAAAGAAAAACGCGAGCGTGCTATGAATGTATTACAGCAAGTGGGCTTAGGAGACCAGATGCATAAAAAGCCATCCCAGCTATCGGGTGGACAAATGCAAAGAGTTGCTATTGCAAGAGCACTCGTAAATAACCCAGATATTCTTTTGGCAGATGAACCAACGGGAGCGCTTGACTCAGTTACAAGTGTTCAGGTTATGGAACTTTTAAAAGAAGTTGCCAAAGATAAACTTGTAATTATGGTTACACATAATCCGGAATTAGCAGAGAAATATTCTACACGTATTGTTAAACTGCAGGATGGAGTTGTGATTGGAGATACGGATCCGTTTGAACCGGAACAGGAAAGTGAGAATCCGGAAAATATACAGAATGCAAAAGAGCAATGTACAAAGAAAAATAAAAAAGCATCTATGTCTTTTCAAACAGCATTATCACTTAGCTTTAAAAATCTGTGTACGAAAAAGGGAAGAACGTTCCTCACCTCATTTGCCGGTTCTATCGGAATTATAGGAATTGCATTGATTTTAGCTTTATCATCTGGTGTAAACAGCTACATTAAGCAGATGCAAAAAGAGACTATGTCATCCTATCCAATTGTGATTGAGTCACAGACGTTAGACCTTTATAGTTCCTTTACGCAAGCGACGACTTTAGAAGAGAATGAAGAAAAGAGCGAAGATCATATTTATTCAAATGGGGATAATTTAGAAATGGTAAAAGAGATGAAATCGACGATTAAGGAGAACGATTTATCATCTTTCAAAGAATATTTGGATAATAAAGACGAAGAAATATGGAATTATATTGGTGAAAATGGTGTCGTTTACTCTTATAATACGCCATTTACCGCTTACGCTTATGATGAAGACGAAAAGCTCATTAATATGGATGGAAGCAATCTTCTTTTACAGGAAAAAGAGCAAAATGTAACTGTAGGAAGCGAGCAGGCAGGAATGGTTATGTCAGTGGAACAGCAGATGAATGTATTTACCAACCTGTTTTCAGAGATAAACGGAAATGTAGTAAAAGAAAATTATGATGTAGTATATGGAGATTGGCCACAAAAAAGTAATCAGGTGGTACTTGTAATCAATAAAGAAAACGAAATTCCACTTGAAGTATTTTACCAAATGGGTATTCTTCCACAAAAGGACTATCAAAATTTGATGGATACGATCTCTGAAAAGAAAGATTTTGAAGTGCCAGAATATGATTTGAGTTACAACCAGATTTGTGAACAAACATTTTACCTTGTACCGGACTGTGATTTTTACCAGAAACAGGAAGATGGAAGTTACAAAATTGTGGATGCAAATAGTCAGGAAGTAGAAGAAATTGTAAATCATGCACTAAAACTTCAGATATGTGGTGTCATTCAGGAAAAAGAAGATTCGGATAGTGCACTCATTAGTGGATATATCGGATATACTAAAGAACTTACCGACTATTTGATTGAATATGCAAATCAAAGTGAAGTGGTTAAGGAACAAATAAAAAATAAAGAAACCAGTGTATTGGATGGAGAAAAGATAAGTGAAGAAAGCTACGAAGCAAATTTGCAAAGAATGGGTTATGTAGATACAACGAAACCACTTGCAATTAGTATTTATACGGACAGCTTTGAAGATAAAGAAGAAATTACCCAATGTATAGAAGCGTATAACAAGTCGGTTGAAGAGGATCAAAGAATTGTTTACACAGACATGTTGGAAATCATGATTTCTTCTGTAACGACAATTGTAAATGTTATTTCCTATATTTTGATTGCTTTCGTTGCAATTTCCTTAGTTGTATCATCCCTTATGATTGGTATTATCACATATATTTCTGTTCTTGAAAGAAGAAAAGAAATTGGAATTTTACGAGCAGTGGGTGCATCGAAACGCAATATTAAACAGGTGTTTAATGCAGAGACTATTTTGGTCGGTGCGGTAGCAGGTGTGATTGGTGTAGGAATATCTGAAGTATTGATTGTCCTTATCAATCTTGTAATCCATTTGGTGACAAAGGACGATGCAATCTCGGCATTTTTACCACCTCATCAGATATTAATTCTTATTGGATTAAGCATGCTATTAACATTAATTGGAGGACTTGTACCTGCATCAAAAGCAGCAAAAGAAGATCCGGTTGCAGCATTACGAAGTGAATAATTGTTGATAAAAATAACCAGTTATAGATAAAAACTATAGCTGGTTATAATTTATATATATTCCTACTAATCCGCTAGGAATAGTATAATACAAGCGAACCAAATAGTAATTTTAGTAAAAAAGAGAAAGAAGTGAAAAGAGAAATGAGTAAAATAATTTATTTAGATAATGCAGCAACCACACAGGTCTACCCGGAAGTATTAGAAGCAATGCATCCATATTTTACAGAGTACTATGGAAATCCATCTTCTGTTTATTCCTTTGCGAGAGAAGCAAATAAAGCTGTTACAAGAGCAAGAGAGACGCTGGCGGATTTCATTCATGCTAACCCGGATGAAATATATTTCACGGGAGGTGGTTCGGAATCTGATAACTGGGCAATCAAAGCGACGGCAGAGGCTTATGGGGAAAAAGGAAAGCATATCATTACAACAAAAATTGAGCACCATGCCGTTTTGCATACATGTGAATACCTGGAGAAAAAAGGATTTGAAATTACGTATTTAGATGTGGATGAAAATGGTACTGTAAGAGTAGATGAACTAGAAAAGGCCATTCGCCCAGATACGATTCTGATTTCTGTAATGACTGCAAATAACGAGATTGGAACGATTCAGCCAATCGAAGAAATAGGAAAAATTGCAAGAGCGCATGGCGTACTTTTTCACACGGATGCGGTTCAGGCTTTTGGACATATTGAAATGGATGTTGATAAGATGAATATTGATATGCTTAGTGCCAGCGGTCATAAAATCAATGGGCCGAAGGGAATCGGACTTATGTATATCAGAAAGGGTATCAAGATTCGCTCGTTTATTCATGGTGGTGCACAGGAAAGAGCAAGAAGAGCAGGTACGCATAATGTACCGGGAATTGTTGGATTTGCAAAAGCTGTGGAGCTTGCAAAGGCTTCTTTGTCAGAAAGAATTTCCTACGAAACCAAATTAAGAGATTATCTAATTGATCGAGTATTAGAAGAAATACCATATAGCAGATTAAATGGAGAAAGAATAGAAAGACTTCCAAATAATGCAAATTTTTGCTTCCGTTTTATTGAAGGGGAATCATTGCTCATTCTTTTAGATCAAAATGGAATTTGTGCTTCGAGTGGCTCGGCATGTACTTCAGGTTCTTTAGATCCATCTCATGTATTGTTAGCAATAGGACTTCCACATGAGATTGCACATGGATCTCTTAGACTTACATTGTCGGAAAAAACAACCAAAGAAGAAATTGATTATACAATCGAGGAATTAAAAAAGATTGTGGAGAGATTAAGAAATATGTCCCCTTTATATGAAGATTTCTTAAAAAATGGAGGAAAGAAATATGTACAGTGAAAAAGTAATGGATCATTTCAATAACCCAAGAAATATGGGAGAAATAGAGAATGCAAGTGGAGTCGGAACAGTTGGGAATGCAAAATGTGGCGATATTATGAGAATGTATCTCGATATTGATGCAAATGGAATCATTCAGGATGTTAAATTTAAAACCTTTGGATGTGGAGCGGCAGTTGCAACAAGTAGTATGGCAACAGAACTGGTAAAAGGAAAGACCGTACAGGAAGCGTTAACCGTAACCAACAAGGCTGTATGCGAAGCCCTTGATGGTCTGCCACCGGTGAAGGTACATTGCTCACTTTTGGCAGAAGAAGCAATCCATGCTGCTTTGTGGGATTATGCAACAAAGCATGATCTCGTAATTGAGGGTTTGCAGAAGCCCGTGAATGATATTTCAGAAAAAGAAGAAGATATTAGTGAGACCTATTAAGGTGACATTACCCCCAAAAAGAAAGAGATAAAGAAAGTGATATGAAGAAAAAAGAACGAGTAGTCGTGGGAATGTCTGGTGGTGTGGATTCATCTGTAGCAGCATATTTACTTAAGGAGCAAGGATATGACGTCATCGGAGTAACCATGCAGATATGGCAGGATGAGGCACATGAAATCCAAGAAATAAGTGGTGGGTGTTGTGGACTTAGTGCAGTCGATGATGCAAGAAGAGTGGCGGGTTTGTCAAGTAAAGTGTGTAAGTTCTTTTTTACACCTCTTTCCGCAGCTTAGTGCGGTATAGGGTGCTGACCGAAATTCCGGTCATGGAGGAGACCTGTTTGTAGGAA
>JAXJUI010000090.1:0-6592 GCA_036309165.1 Agathobacter sp.
AATTAAGAATTACCTTACAGTTGATGCACAATACGCAACTGGAGGGAGGTTAGGTAGATATGTCAAGCGTAATTGTAAAAGAAAACGAAACTTTAGATAGCGCATTACGTAGATTTAAAAGAAACTGCGCAAAAGCAGGTATTCAGCAGGAAATTCGTAAAAGAGAACACTACGAAAAACCAAGCGTAAAGCGTAAGAAAAAATCTGAAGCAGCTAGAAAAAGAAAATACAACTAGTATTTATGGAAAAGAGCTTATCCATCGGATAGGCTCTTTTCGTATCTACTTATTCAATTTAACGAAGGAGGATGACAGATGAAAAAGAACTTGAAGAAGATGCTTGAATACTATAAGCCGTATATGGGGATATTTTGGACTGATATGTTTTTTGCGACGGTTTCGGCGTGTATAGCACTTAGTATTCCTCTTGTGGTGAGATATGTGACAAGTACGCTCATTTATTTGGAACCAGATGTGATTTTGAAGCAGATTGTGGTAATTGCGGCTATTTTGATTGGACTTGTGATTATTGATTGCTTTAGTAAGTTTTATATTGGAAATTATGGTCACGTGATGGGGGCAAAGATTGAATATGATATGCGTGCAGAGGTTTTTGCACATATGCAGAAATTGTCATTTTCTTTTTATGATAACCAAAAAGTCGGTCAGTTGATGAGCAGAATTACGACAGATCTTTTTGATATTACGGAATTATTGCACCATGGTCCTGAGAATATTATTCTTTCATTTTTGAAGATTTTTGGCGCTCTTGTTATCCTTCTTGGAATTAATCCCTGGTTATGTTTAGCAGCATTTGTAATGATTCCTTTCTTGTTTACTTTTGCATTTATTGTTAATAAGAAAATGAGAAAAGCATTTCGTCAGAATCGTGTAAAAATTGCGGAAATTAATGCGCAGATTGAAGATAATTTATCAGGTATTCGTGTGGTTAAATCTTTTGCAAATGAAGATATTGAAACGGAAAAATTCAAAGTTGGAAACAATGGATTCTTGGAGGCAAAGAAAAACAGTTACAAATACATGGGAATTTTCCAAGCTGGAGTAGGTGTTTTTACAACACTTATTCAGGTTTGTGTTATTGTAATTGGTGGTGTTTTGGTTGCGTATGAAAAGGTAAATGTAAGTGATTTGATCACATTTTTACTTTATATTGGAGTGTTTACAGATCCGATTCGCACTCTTGTTGATTTTACTGAGCAGTTCCAGAATGGATATACGGGATTTGAACGTTTCCGAGAAATCATGGATACCCATCCGGATATTGTGGATGAAAAGGATGCGGTGGAACTTACGGATGTAAAAGGACAGATTTCTTTTGAAAATGTTTCCTTCCAATATGAAGAAAATACACAAAAGGTCTTAAATAAAATTAGTTTGGATGTTCCGGCTGGGGCGTATATGGCACTTGTTGGTTCTTCAGGAGCTGGAAAGACCACATTATGCTCCTTGATTCCACGCTTTTATGATGTAACAGAAGGTACGATTCGCATTGATGGAAAAGATATACGAAATGTAACCTTAAAAAGCCTTAGAGACCATATTGGAATTGTACAACAGGATGTTTATTTATTTGCTGGTACGATTTTTGAGAATATTGCGTATGGAAAGCCAAATGCGACCAAAGAAGAGGTGATTGAGGCGGCAAAAAATGCAAATGCACATGAGTTTATTATGTCATTTCCAAATGGATATGATACGGATATTGGTCAACGTGGAATCAAGCTTTCTGGAGGGCAGAAACAACGAATTTCCATTGCGCGTGTATTTTTAAAGAATCCTCCAATTCTTATTTTTGACGAGGCAACGTCTGCGCTTGATAATGAAAGTGAAAAAGTAGTACAGGAATCGCTTGAAAAACTTGCAAAAAATCGTACTACGTTTGTTATTGCGCATAGACTTACGACGATTCAAAATGCCGAGAATATTCTTGTGTTGACAGAAGATGGTATTGCGGAATCTGGAACCCATAAGGAATTACTAGAAAAAGGTGGCATTTATGAAAGTCTTTACCATATGCATTTTTAGATGAAGAAAATCAAGGATTCTATTTGCATTATGAGAAAAAGGCGAGTAAAATAAGAAGATGTATGGAGAGATAGAAATAAGGAGAATTGTCATGACAAAGATTGATATTATTTCAGGCTTTTTAGGAGCCGGAAAAACGACTTTTATAAAGAAAATGATTGATGAAGCTTTCAAAGGAGAGCAGATTGTATTGATTGAAAACGAGTTTGGAGAAGTAGGTATCGATGGTGGCTTTTTAAAAGATGCCGGAATTGAAATTACGGAAATGAACTCAGGATGTATCTGTTGCTCACTTGTTGGAGATTTTGATAAGAATTTAAGGGAAGTAATCGAGAAATACCACCCTGATCGTATTTTGATTGAACCATCAGGGGTTGGTAAATTATCAGATGTTATGAAATCGGTTATTGATATTGAAGAATCTCACCAGGTAAAACTTAATGCGCTTGTAACTGTTGTAAACGCATTAAAAGCTAGTAAGCAGATGAAAGCTTTTGGAGAATTCTTTAATAATCAGATTGAACATGCTACAACAGTAGTGCTTAGCCGTAGCCAGAATGCAACTCCAGAGCAGTTAGAGTTTTGTGTAAAACAGATTCAGACCTTGAGTCCAAATGCAGCAATTATTACAACAGACTGGAATTCGATTTCTGGTGAACAGATTTTAAATGTAATGGAAGGTCAGGATAACATGGAGATGAAACTTCTTGCAGAAGCACATCATCATGAACACGAGCATCATCACCATCATGATCATGATGAAAATTGTACATGTGGCTGCCATGACCACGATCATGAGCATGATCATCATGAGCACGACCATGAGCATCACGAGCATCATCACGACCATGATGAGAACTGTACATGTGGCTGCCATGACCACGATCATGAGCATGATCATCATGAGCACGACCATGAGCATGACCATGAACATCACGAGCATCATCACGACCATGATGAGAATTGTACTTGTGGCTGTCACGACCATGACCATCATCACCATCATGCAGATGATGTGTTTACAAGTTGGGGAAAAGAAACTCCTCACAAGTTTGAAAAAGCTAAAATTGAAGGAATTCTTAAAACATTCTGTGACACAGATGATTATGGAACCATTCTTCGTGCAAAGGGAATGGTGGAAAGCGTGGATGGATCATGGATCTATTTTGACATGGTTCCAGGAGAATACGAACTTCGTGAAGGACAGCCGGATTATACAGGACGTCTTTGCGTAATCGGAACAAATATTGATGACCACAAATTAGTAGAATTGTTTGGAATTTAGGAGTAATTATGGCACAGGAGATACCAGTATATTTATTTACCGGATTCATGGACAGTGGTAAAACTTCGCTTATTGAAGAAACATTGTTTGAAAACAATTTTGGTGATGGCGATAAAGGAATCATCATTATGTGTGAAGACGGTGAAAAAGAGTTCGATAGAGAACGACTAAAAACAAAGAACTTTCAAGTTGTTGAAATCGAAAACGAAGAAGAGTTTACAGAAAACAAGTTAGTTGAAATCGCGAATGAATATCAGCCTTCGCAGGTATTTATTGAATACAACGGAACATGGGAGATTGGAAAACTCATGGATGCTACATTGCCAAAAGGATGGGTAATTGTTCAATCGCTTGCAACAGTAGATAGCACAACATTTGAAATGTATATGCAAAATATGCGTGCTATGATGCAGGATCAGCTTTTTGCGGCAGATGTTGTTATTTTCAATCGCACGGATGATGAAACGGATCGTGGAAAATTCCGCCGGTTAATTAAAACTTTTAATCGCAAGGCTCAGATTGTATATGAAAGAAAAGATGGAACAATCGATGAAAGACCGGAAGAGTTACCATTTGATATTAATGCAGATGTAATTGAGCTTTCAGATGCAGATTATGCTATTTGGTTTATGGATGCAACGGAAAACTACAAGAAGTATGAACATAAAAAAGTAAAATTCCGTGCAGTGGTATATAACCCGGATAAACTTAAAAAAGGTGTAATGGTTCCAGGTAGACATGCGATGACTTGCTGTGTAGACGATATTACATTCCTTGGTTTCAAATGTAAGTACGATAAGGAAAATGAAATTCCACATAAAGCGTGGATAGATATTACAGCAGAAATTCGTATTGAATTTGCAAAAGAGTATAAAGGACGTGGTCCTGTTTTATATCCAATTGAAATCACGCCTGCCGAGAAGCCAGAAGATGAACTTGTTTACTTCTCTTAGTTAATATAAATCTAAGTTATAGTAAATATCGTGAATTGGTTTATTAGTAATAGTGACAAAATACCATAAAATTGGTATTCTATTAGAAATGTAAATACACATTAGGAGGAAAGATATGTATCCAATCGTTCGTAAAGAAGTATTGGCTGATAACATTATCCTTATGGACATTAAAGCACCTCGTGTTGCTAAATATTGTCTTCCAGGACAGTTTATCATTGCCAAAGTTGATGAAGTGGGAGAAAGAATTCCGCTTACAATTTGTGATTATGACAGAGAAAAGGAAACTGTTACCATTGTTGTTCAGACTATTGGTGCTGGAACAATGCGTATGATGTCCTTAGAAGAAGGAGATTCATTAGCTGATTTTGTAGGACCTCTTGGATGTGCTTCAGAATTATGTGAAGAAAAGAACTTAGAAGAAACGAAGAAGAAAAATATTGTATTTATTGCAGGTGGACTTGGAATTGCTCCTGTTTATCCACAGGTGAAATGGTTACATGAACATGGTGTTGATGTTGATGTTATCATGGGTTCACGTACAAAAGATTTATTATTCTACATTGACGAAATGAAAGCAGTTGCTGGAAATGTATATGTAACAACTGATGATGGAACATATGGACATCATGGAAATGGATGCACACAGTTAGAAGAATTAGTAAATAACGGTGCTCATTATGATGTTTGCGTTGCAATCGGACCTATGATTATGATGAAATTTGTAAGTTTACTTACAAAGAAATTAGAAATCCCTACTGTTGTATCTATGAATCCTATTATGGTTGATGGAACGGGTATGTGTGGAGCTTGTCGTGTACTTGTTGGTAATGAAGTTAAATTTGCATGTGTAGATGGACCAGAATTTGATGGACATTTAGTTGATTTTGATCAGGCTATGAAGAGACAACAGCAGTACAAGACAGAAGAAGGTCGTGCAAAACTTGCATTAGAAGAAGGCGATACTCACCATGGTGGATGTGGTCATTGCGGAGGTGACAAATAATGGACGTTTTAGTAAGAGTACCAGTTCGTGAGCAGGAACCAAAAGTTCGTGCTACAAACTTTGAAGAAGTATGTTATGGATACAACGAAGAAGAAGCAATCGCTGAAGCACAGCGTTGTCTTGGTTGTAAAAATGCACAGTGTATGAAAGGATGTCCTGTATCAATTGACATTCCAGGATTCATTGCTCAGGTAAAAGAAGGAAACTTCGAAGAAGCATATCAGATTATTTCGCAGTCTTCAGCACTTCCAGCTGTTTGTGGTCGAGTTTGTCCACAGGAAAGCCAGTGTGAAGGAAAATGTATCCGTGGTATCAAAGGAGAGCCTGTTGCTATTGGTAAATTGGAAAGATTCGTAGCTGATTGGGCTAGAAAAAATGGAATTAAGCCTAAAAAGGCAGATTCTTTAAATGGAAAGAAAGTTGCAGTTATCGGTTCAGGTCCTGCTGGTCTTACATGTGCAGGAGACCTTGCAAAACTTGGTTATGATGTAACTATTTTTGAAGCATTACACTCAGCTGGTGGTGTATTATGCTACGGAATTCCTGAATTCCGTCTTCCAAAGGATGAAGTCGTTGCTGCAGAAGTAGAAAACGTAAAATCTCTTGGTGTAAAAATTGAAACAAATGTTGTAATTGGTAAATCAATTACTGTTGATGAATTAATGGAAGAAGAAGGATTTGAAGCTGTATTTATTGGTTCAGGTGCAGGTCTTCCAAGATTTATGGGAATCCCAGGAGAACAGGCAAACGGTGTATTCTCAGCAAATGAGTACTTAACACGTAACAACCTTATGAAAGCATTTAAGGATGAATACGAAACACCAATTTCAAAAGGCAAAAAAGTCGTTGTAGTTGGTGGTGGTAACGTAGCTATGGATGCTGCTCGTACAGCACTTCGTTTAGGAGCAGAAACACATATCGTTTACCGTCGTGGTGAAGAAGAACTTCCAGCTCGTAAGGAAGAAGTACATCATGCGAAAGAAGAAGGAATCATCTTTGATCTCCTTCAGAATCCAACAGAAATTCTTGTTGATGAAAATGGTTCTGTAAAAGGAATCAAAATTATTAAGATGGAACTTGGCGAACCAGATGAATCAGGACGTCGTAGTCCGGTAGAAATTGCTGGTTCTGAATATGTAATGGATTGTGATACAGTAATCATGTCACTTGGAACATCTCCAAATCCACTTATTTCTTCAACAACAATCGGTCTTGATGTTAATAGACGTAAATGTATTATTGCAAATGAAGAAACTGGTGCAACATCAAAAGAAGGCGTATACGCTGGTGGAGATGCTGTAAC
>JAXJUI010000091.1:0-36091 GCA_036309165.1 Agathobacter sp.
ATATAGTATATGGGATATTAGCTCAGTTGGTAGAGCACTTGACTTTTAATCAAGTTGTCCGGGGTTCGAATCCCCGATGTCTCATTAAGTAAAATTGTGGAAGTACCTAAAATTAGGCACTTCCGCTTTTTTTATGTCTAGATGGTTTTGACTGAGCTTGACTGAGTTCTATAAACTACATTTATCAAGACTATTTTCAAGTTCTGACTGTGATTTTAAACTCCTGCAATAGCTTTTTAATGTTGTTTGATAATCTTCGTGCCCAACAAGTTTTGTTATGACTTTAGGATTAAATCCGTTTTCAATCAGATTGCTGATAAAAGTTTTTCTTATCTTATGGGAAGACTTTCTTGTTATATCTACTTTGTCGCAATAGGAATATAAAACTGTATTGATTCTTTGGCGATTCATACGTTTTCCAGTTTCTTGGTAGAAGATATATTCATTTGCAAATCCTCGTTCCTTATTTAGCTTTTTAATTTCTCCTAGGTAGGCAATAGCTTTTGGGGTTAAATGTATGTCTCTAACTCCTGCGTCCGTTTTGGTCATATCAAGGACTTCGTAAATCTGTTCTCCAACTGGCTGAAGTGTCTCAGAATCGATTTTTCGATATGTACGAACCATTCTTTCAATGTGAATAGTATTTTCCTTAATATCCGTCCATTTTAGCGTAATTAACTCGCCTACGCGTAGACCTAGCTGAAAGCTGAGAAGTATCGCATAAGGTGCAGTGTCTTTTGCATTAGATAAATCTGCTATAATAGCGTCTCGGACTAATGCGACTTCTTCGTAGTTAAATACTTCTTCATCGTCCTCTTTTTTGGTTGGTGGCTGAATAAAGGTACTTTTAATTTTTAAATCTCTTAAAGGATTTTCTGATATGTATTTCTGTTTTATAGAATACCACACAACATTATTTAAAATGGTTTTCATATTGTTTAGTGCTTTTCGGTTCAGTTTATGCTTTTTAATTTGACGATTCAAAAAGCGTTCACAAGAAATAGTCGTAAGTTCTTCTACAGTCTTTTTAGAAATTTCATCAGCCTTATAAAACTTTAAATAATCTGAATTGATACGCTGGATTGTAGCACCACAAACTTCATCGGATTTGTAAGTGAAAAGCCAGTCTTTGTAAACTTCTTCAAAGATATGCCCTTTTGGTTTACTCATCAAGTTGTAGTGTACAATTATTTTCTTGTCAAGGTTCGCACGGGTTGTGGATTCAATCTGTTTACGTTTGGACTTTTTTGTTGGGTCATCAACATAAGTTCTGTAAACAGTTTTACCGTCTCGTGTTGTTACTGTAATAGCGTGATTATGTTTGTTTAGAATATCTTTATTTTTCATATACGTTACAAAATCAGCTACGTCTTTTTCTGTTTCAATAATACCACATACTTTTTGAAAATCTAGGATGTTTTCAATTTTAAAAAGGTCTGTGGTGCTAGTTAATGTGTTGTTGCCCTTTTCGTTTATTGGAAAAGAGATTACTGTGTTTGGCATATTAGTACCTCTCTTTCTACATAAGCAATTCCTCCTTTATCTTTTCTGTGCTTATATCTGATATTTCGAAAATAGAAAATATTTAAAAGGTATTTTCGATTAAATAAAATATAACATTAAGTCTTGATTTTGTCAAGTAAATTTGATAATATATTATTCAAAAGAAGGATTTTCGAAATGAGGTGACAGTATGTTAATGTATATCAATCGAAATAATACTTATCTGATTAAAGATGATGAAACTAGGGAAATGGCGGATTTGGGAGTTAGACTGTTTGACTTCTTGCACGAACAGGTGGGAGACTATGATTTAGAAGAAGTAGTCCGTGTTACATTTTTGAATGGTGGTGTACCGACTGATAATTATATAGAACTATGTCATAGTAAAAATAACAAATATACATTCCAGTCTTTTTCGTATGTAACAAAAGCCGTAATGGATAAAGGAAAGATACATACAGCCTATGAAGTGTTTAGTGAGCAGGATATAGCGTTTGTTGAGTTGATTACCTTAATAATGAATAATAGTAAAATCAATCAATGTAAACGATGTGGTAAGTTGTTTGTATTGAAAAATAACCATATTTCAAGCTACTGTGACAGACTGGATAGCGTGGTGGGCGTACCTTGTTCACGTCTAGGAAGTGCAGAAGCATATAAGGAGAAGTTGACTAAGAATGTGATACTACAAGAGTATCAGAAAGCATATAAACGTTTATATGCCCGTGTGCGTTCGGATAGAATGGAGCAGGCTGATTTTAATGCGTGGGTTCAAGAGACAACCGAAATTCGTGACAGAATGGCACAAGATTTTGAACAGACTGGAGATATAAGGATTGTTGAAGAATTTAAGCAGATTGTTCAAAATAAAAAATAATTCGAAAATATATTCTTGATAACTTGACTTTTCTAATTTTGATTTAGTATAATGTATATAACAGTTAAAGTTCTGTTGCCGATAGCTAACTCGGAAAAGTAAAAAACTCCAAAAGTTAAAATGTGCTACTTAAGTATTAGAGATTATGTCCTAGGGCATAGTCTCTTTTTTGTTCAAATTTTAATGTCACGCGTGACACTTGTATTGTAATGTTATTCCTTATATTGTTCTTTATTATTATGACTGGAATGAATTTGTAATGCTTGGAGTTGCGATGACTGGTAACTTATTAACTTGTCTGAAAAGACTACCTACTACTTAAAGAAATGGAGATTTTTATAATGATAATTAAAAGAACTGTAATTGATAATTCTATTATTAAAGAATTAGAAGAAAAATACCCTGCAATAGCAAATAATAATGATGTGGTATACAAATTAGGATTAAACTATTTAACCTTTGAACCTGGATTCATAACAAGTCCACTTCTTAGAAAACTTATTCGAGAATATGGAAATGGTGTTTTGATATTGATTCATTTTCTAAGAGCTAAGATGTGTGAAGATGGATGGAAAGTACGAATTGATGATTTTTACTTACAAGATTTACTGGATGATTGTGGGCATAAGTTTTTTATGGAAACAGAAGACTTGAATACGATATATAATGTATTAGTATATAATCGTATTTTCTTTGAAGTGTCTGATACAAACATTATTGAGGGAGTATGGTTGACTTGTCCGCAACAGATTTATAATTTTGAAATGGCTAACAATCAAAGAAAAAAAGACCGTGAGCGTCAAAGCAAAAAAAGAAAAAGCAAAAAGGCAAATACGGAAAGCGTAACAGAAGAAGTAGGATTTCATCCGTTGGATGAACCTTATCCTGATTATGTAGCGTATCCGATGGAAGAAGAACCATTTTATCCAACGCAGGAGATGTTGGAACAACTTCATCGTGACGATGATAACGAATGCTTTTAACTGGTTATACCCATATTTTATGTGGGTATAAACGTGTTAAATGCCTGAAAAAGAAAAATAGAGTTTCGCATACCTTGATTTTGAATAATTGAATTTTGTATAATATATACAGAAGTAGCAAGATATGATAAGCAATCATTCAAAGTATAGTGTTTCATAAGTTTAGGTCAAGACAAATAAGTAGAAGGGAGAAGAACAGTTTAAGAAAAAGTGGAAAGGTTAACCACTCGAAAAAATACTTATAATTCATAGCATTTTGTTATGATGTCTGAACTAAAATTTTTAAGAAAGGAACACTAAGATATTATGAAAATAAGATTGCAAGGAACACGCGAAGAAATTACAACTTATGTAAAAGATATGGAACGTTTTTATAATATAAGGTATCAAAGTACCTTTTATGAAAATACTCGTAAGTGTGTAAGAAGTATTGAAGGTCGCGTATATATGGAAATTGAAATTAACAAATAATGATACTGAGTAGCTGAAAATAGTCGGCTACTCTTTTTTATTGGGGGTAAATTATGGGAAGAAAATCTTTAGAAAATCAGATGAAGTATATTATTTTAAAAAAGGCTGAAAAGGGGATAGGCCATTCTAAGCACGAAGAAAAGCAGGAAAGAATAGAACTTGGGATATATCAATTTAAAGAGGGATTGGAAAACATTTATTCCTATTCAACGGAACATAAATATTTACAGGTGTTACAAGATTATAATAAATATTTGCTTGAAAGAGGGGTTAATAAATATACAGAATTAAGCAAGACAGAAGAATATGCGAAAGAATATCTGCAAGAGCGTTTTGAAAAGGGATATAGTATATATTCGCTAAAGTCGGAGCGTGCAGCGTTAGGAAAGATTTATGGGCATACAATAGATATAACATTACCTGCACGAAATACGCAGGAGATTACAAGAAGTCGTGAAAAGGTGGAGAATGATAAACACTTTAGTACAGAACGTAATAAAGATGCAATAACAATAGCGTCTGCGATAGGAACAAGAAGGACGGATTTGGAAAAGATAAGAACAACAGATTTCTTTTATCGAACGATTAGGGACAAGAAATATTTATTTGTTAGTATTGATAAAAGCAAAGGCGGACGAAATCGTGTATCTTTAGTACGTCCCGATAAACAACGAGAAGTTGAAAGAATTATTGAAGATAGGCGAGCAAATAATCAAGAGAAACTATGCCCTAAAGTACATTCTGCAATGGATGTGCATAGTTATAGACGAGAATATGCAAGAGAATTATATAAACAACTGGCTGATGATAGAGATTTAAGAGAAAGAGTTTTAGAGATGTATCCTGCAAGAAGTGAGAATGTGAAAAGTGATGTTTACAAAAGTAGGAAGACGAAAAAAGAATTTAGCCGAGATAGTGTATATGTTATAAGTCAATGCTTGGGGCATAATAGATTGTCTGTTTCTGTGAATCACTATTTGATATAATGAATGAAGTGTGATATTCTTGGAATAAACAAATAAGAATTTGTGGGGGTTCAAAATAATGGAATTTATAAAACCTAATTCAAGATTCGTAGATGAATATTTATCTGCGTGCAAAGAATCATATGATAATGATGTTACAGAATGGATGCCAGTAGAACTTGATGATTTTGAAAGTTGGAAAAAAAGGGCGTTGCAACGATATGAAATGTTAGAAAGTGGAGAAGGTTTACCAATAGGTATACCGAGAATGATTACATATTGGTGCATAGAAGAAAGCAGATTTATTGGAGAAATTCAAATTCGCCCCTTTATGTCATTAGAAGAAGCAAAAGAAATAGGACATATAGGATATGCAGTGAGATATTCTATGTGGAACAAAGGTTTTGGAACAAAACTGTTACAATTTGCAGTAGAAAAACTTCATGAATATAATGTTGCACCTATTTATATTGCATGTCATATTGAAAATATAGGTTCAAATAGAGTTAGCCAAAAAGTTGGTTTTGAATTTATTGAAACACGAGAGTCAAACGAACAAAAGGAAAATTTATATATACTTAGATAAATTCCAAGTTGCATAAATGTTTTTGATGACTGAGTTCTTGGCTGAGTAGAAAAAGACGTAGCTGAAACTCCTTTCTTTAGCGGGTTTCAAAAGTATTTTCGGGTTCGAATCCCCGATGTCATTTTTGGATTTGGCGGAGCGGAGATACGAATCCCCGATGTCTCATCTTTTATTATATAATAAAAAGTGATTACACTTTTGATTACACTTAAGAGATGATTTGCTGAACGTTCCCTTATATCAGTGTTGAGCATTTTGTGATATAATTAGGGATATATTTTTACGAGGTGAAATTATGACACAATACACTTTTTTTCAGTGGCTTCTATTTTTCTATTTTTATTGTTTTGCAGGGTGGTGTTTTGAGTCCACCTATGTTTCGCTGAAAACTAGAAAGTTAACGAATCGTGGATTTATGCGAGGTCCATTTTTGCCTATTTACGGGTCGGGAGCTATTATAATGTTGTTTGCATCTATTCCATTTAAGGAAAATCTGGTGCTTACCTATTTTGCAGGAGCGATAGCAGCTACACTTTTGGAATATGTAACAGGTGTTTCTATGGAGGCGATTTTTAAAGTTCGCTATTGGGATTATTCAAATCAAAAATTTAATTTTCAGGGACACATTTGTTTATCATCTACGATAGCATGGGGTTTTCTGACGTTACTGCTTACAAATGTACTTCATACACCAGTGGAAAGTTTTGTGCTTGGAATTCCAGAAAAAGTGACAGAGGGAGTTGCATTTGTTCTTACAATTTTTATAGCAGCCGATTTTGCACTGTCTTTCAAGGCTGCTTTGGATTTGCGAGATATTCTCGTTCGAATGGAAAAAATCAAAGAAGATGTTACGATTATGCAAAAACGACTCGATGTTATTGTTGCGGTTGCTGGGAATGAACTTGAAAACAGAAAAGAAGAGTTAGAAGAAAGAATTGATTCGCTTCGTGAAAAAATCAAAGTTTCTCCATCTGAGTATTTGGATAGTGTGAAAGAAGAAATTAATGAAATTGCAATGAGGTATCGTGTACAGAAAGAAAAGAGAGAACATCTTCTTACAATCCGTGATTTCTATAAACGTAATATGATTTTGAACAATCCATTGTCATCAAAACGATTTAAAGATGCATTAGAGGAGATTAAGAGGAAGGTGAAATAGAAGGAAAATGAATTCAAATCAATTAAAATTAATAGCGATGATTTCTATGACCATAGACCATGTGGGAATGATATTGTTTCCAGAAGTTATAGCGTTTCGTATCATAGGACGAATTGCTTTTCCGATTTTTGCATATATGATTGCGGAAGGGTGTCGTTATACAAAGAATCGAAAAAAATATTTGTTAACCTTACTCGGATTAGGTGTGATTTGCCAAATTGTTTCTTATGTGGCGGAGGGATCTTTATACCAATGTGTATTAATATCTTTTTCGCTCGCGGTTGGCCTTATTTATCTATATGACTATGCGGTACAATCGAAAAAACTTTGGGCATGGACTGGCTTTATACTTGCGATTGCTATGATTGGCTTCCTTTGCGAAATTTTGCCAACATGGCTTCCGGATACAGACTTTGCAATTGATTATGGGGTTTTCGGAATATTACTGATTTTTTGGGTATATACAGCAAAAGATAAAAAAACGAAGCTTATCTATTTGGCAATAAGTGTTACGCTGTTATCATTAGATATTCAATGGGTGCAGTGGTATTCATTAGCTTCGGTTCCACTTATTGCATGCTATAATGGAGAACGGGGAAAATACAATCTAAAATATCTTTTCTACATATTTTATCCATTACATCTTGCAATCGTTTATGCAATTTCTCTTGTTTTGTAGAAAAAAATCATCTATACTAGTACTAAGGTATTATGTCAGATGAGCATATAAAGGAGGAACGTATGGGGCAGGATGTTGTAGAAACAAAAAAATTTAACAGACGATTAAGAGTAAATCGATTTGTATTAGCAGTTATTACATTTATTGCACTTTTGATGTGCATAGGGTATATCTCAGATTTCCAAAAGGGAAACATTGGCTTTGGATTTATGTTTATAGTAGAAGTCGTTGTTATTGTTTCCTTGATTTTAGATTATGTGGTATTCTTTAAGCAAAAAGATGGGGATTTATTTAAGTATGTTTCCATTGCAGGATATATAGTAATGTATGCCTTGGTTGTTTTGGGTGGAAAAAATGATTTAGTATTTACCATAGCATTTCCGATTACAGTTATGTATGTATTGTATTTTGATTATCGGCTGGTTAAGATGATTGCAGCTGCTTTTAGTACTGTTACAGTAGCGGATTTAGTATATGTAATTTTTTTCATGAAACATTTGCATTCTGGAAACCCAATAAATACAACTTCTTTGTTACTACAAGGCGCTTGTGTGATTACTTATATGGTTGTAATATGTGGAACGACAAGGATTTCTAATGATAATAACGATAGACGTCTGCGTAGAATAAATGAAGAAAAAGAAAAGAATGCAAAACTGTTAGAAGATGTATTAGTGGTCGTTCGCGCAGTACGAGAAAATTCAACATTGGCAGAGGAACACATATCACAGCTGACATCTTTTGTGGAGTCTTCAGCTGCGGAATTACAGGATATCTCAAGAGGTACCGAAGAAAATACTTCAAGTATTGAGAATCAGACACAAATGACAGAAAGTATTCAGAGCATGATTGCAGATACAAAGGCGATGTCGGATAGGATGCTTGAATTGTCGAAACAGTCAGAAGAGGCGGTTACAGATGGTCAGACTGCGGTTCGTAATTTGTTGATTCAATCAGGAGAGACAAGACAGGCGAACGAGCAGGTTGTTCAGGCTGTTGATAATTTGATTCATGACGTAAAAAGCGTTAGTGAGATTACGGAACAAATCTTTTCGATTTCAAGCCAGACTAATTTACTTGCACTAAATGCATCGATTGAAAGTGCACGTGCTGGTGAAGCGGGAAGAGGATTTGCAGTCGTTGCAGATGAAATTCGTGTTTTGGCAGAACAAACAAGAAAGCTTACGGAAGGAATTCAAAATATAGTTGCAGAATTAGAAAAGAATGCTGATATTGCAAAAAATACAGTTGACAATGTAATAAGAACTTCGAATCAGGAACATGATGCAATTGCTAATGCAGAAGCAAAATTCGAAGAAATAGGGGAACGTATGGATGGTTTGGACGAAAATGTTCAGACGATTTACGAAAAGATTGATGAAATTATGGTATCGAATAATGCGATTGTAGAAAGTATCACTTCCATCTCTGCAGTAAGTCAGATGGTTTCAGCAAGTACACAACAGGCAGTATCGTTAGGAGCAGATACAAGTGAAAAAGCAGAACAGGCAAAGAATTTGATGTCGAACCTGATGGAAACGGTGCACAAAATTGATCAATATATCAAATAGAATATCATGAACAAAAAACCCTTCGAGCTTTTGGGCTTGAAGGGTTTTTTAAGATTGCGTTAAGGTAAATAAAACCAAATAGACTTGACCAAAAAATGAAGGCAAATTATACTCTTTATTATGCGAGAAACTATTTTTTATACGGATGAATTGAATGATGAATTTTCTACGGCAGAAATTAAAACGAAGAAAATTGATGCTAATTATGCCTATGAGCGTCCCAAGTTTTTGTGGTGCGTTGGACATTTTTTTTGGTATAATATCGTAGCAAAACCACTAGCAAAGTTGTTCCTAAGATGTAAATTCCATCATAAAATTGTGAATCGGGATTGTATAAAGGAACATGAAAAGGACGGCTATTTCCTTTACGGGAATCATACGAATGCAATCGCTGATGCTCTTATTCCGACAATGGTGTCAGGAAAGAAGGATGCATATGTAGTGGTTCATCCGAACAATGTTTCAATGCCGATACTTGGAAGAATTACCCCCTATTTGGGAGCTTTACCTTTGCCAGATGATATGGAAGCAACAAAGAATTTTATGAGAGTTCTTAAGAAGAGGGCAAAAGAGAATCAGTGTATTATGATTTATCCAGAAGCACATATCTGGCCATATTACACAAAGATTCGTCCGTTTGTAGATACTTCCTTTCGATATCCGGTGCAGGAGAAAAAAGCAGTATACTGTTTTACCAACACATATCAGAAATGGAAGAAATCAAAAACGCCTCAGATTGTGACGTATGTAGATGGTCCTTTTTATGCAGACGAAAATCGGAGTGTAAAAGAACAAAAGAAAATGCTTCGTGACCAGGTGTATGCTTGCATGGTAAAACGGAGCGAAATGAATAACGTAGAAATAATAAGGTATATTAAAAAATGAGACATATTTTGTTTTCGGGAAATGACAAAGTGTTCGACGGAATGTTGACATGTATGCTTTCCATTTTTAAAAGAAGTAAGACGACAGAACCATTTGTGTTTTATGTATTTACATTAGATGTATCTCATATAAAACCAGAATATAAAGCAATAACGGAAGAACAGATTGATTTTTGTAATCGAGTTGTAAAGAAATACAATAAAGAGAATCGGGTAATTAAAGTAGATGTAACGGAATTGTATCAGAAAGAGTTTGCAAATTGTCCAAATGAACTTGCATACTGTTCTCCATATACGCTTCTTCGTTTATTGGCAGATATGGTTCCGGGAATGCCTGACAAATTGTTGTATCTGGATGTGGATATACTATTCAACCGTGAAATAGAGCTGTTATATGATATCGATATTGATGAATATGAATACGCAGCGGCTAGAGATCATTATGGGAAGTACTTGATTCATCCAAACTATATTAATGCAGGCGTTCTTCTTCTTAATATGAAGAAAATCAAAGAGACAGGTCTTTTTGAAAAAGGAAGAGAACTGCTTCGCAAAAAGAAATTAATGTTTGCAGATCAGGATGCAATATATAAAAGTACGACAGCAAAGAAAATGTTGCCACAGAAATTTAACGATCAGAAGTTTTTGTGGAAGAATACAATTATTCGGCATTTTTCAAAACGGCTATTCTATTTACCATATCCACATACTGCAAATATTAAACAGTGGATGATAACAGATGTTCATCGCATTTTTAAGTATGATCAGTTTGATGACATTTTATTTGAATATATCTATCTAAAGAGGAGTTTTGAGAATGAGCAAAAATAACTTTATACCAATTTTTTATGCGTGTGATGAAAACTACGTGAAGTATACAATGGTGTCAATCAAGTCCATGATTGAAAATGCTAATCCAAAGAACAACTACAAAATTTACATTCTCTGTACCGATGTATCAAATGAGAGCTTGGAAAAACTATCAAGACTGCAGAATGACTTTTTTAGCATAGAATTTGTGGACATGGAAGAGAAAATGAAAGATTTAAAAGATTCGCTTCCGGTTCGTGATTATTTCTCTATGACCACATATTACAGAATGTTTATTCCACAGATGTTTCCAGAATTAGATAAGGTTGTATATATTGATAGTGATACCATTGTTCTTGGTGATATTGCTGATATGTACAATTTCGATTTGGGTGATAATTATGTGGCAGCAGCACAGTGCCAGGTGATTGTTCAGGAGGAAATTTTTAGTTCTTATGTAGAGAATGTACTTGGAATGGACTATTTAGAATATTTCAATGCAGGGGTTCTCGTAATGAACTGTAAAGCATTTCGTGAAATCGATTTGCTGAAAACATTCTTGGAATTATTGGACATGTATACCTTTGTGGTTGCACAGGATCAGGACTATTTAAATCTTATTTGTAAAGATAAAGTTTTGTGGATGGATTCGGCATGGAATATGGAAGTGTTTGGAGAATTACCATGTAAAGAGGAAGAAATGAAAATAATTCATTACAATCTTTCTGCAAAACCATGGAATTATCCGGATTGTCGTCTGGCAATCTATTTCTGGCGATATGCAAAAATGACTGAAGTGTATGAAGAAATTAGTGATGTAACGAAATCATATACACAAGAGCAAAGAAATAGAGATGCACTTACAGAAAAGAGTCTTATTGAGTTAGCATTATCTGAAATTAATAAAGAAGACAATTATTACAATCTGATAAAGGCATCTAATGGAAAATCAGCGGATCGTCTGGAGATACTAAAGCGAATTGAACAGTATGAAAAAGAAGGTCGTTTTACCGAGGATGTAGAAGATGATCCACCTGGAAAAGAATTAAAACCAGAGGATATTAATTATCTGTCAAAGAGCATTAAGCAGAAATTTAAAACAAGATATGCTTTTCGAATTGCACATTGGTTTGTTGGAGTTTTACTTATCAAAAAGAAGATGATTATAAAAGAAATAAAAGGGATTGAAAACTGGAGAAAATTGCATTCAGGTGCAATTATCACTTGTAATCATTTTAATGCTTTTGACAGCTTTGCAATTCATCTGGCATATGATAAATCGCATCACAAGAGAAGAAAATTTTATCGTGTGATTCGGGAAGGAAACTATACAAGTTTTCCAGGTTTCTACGGCTTCTTAATGAGAAACTGTAATACGTTGCCACTTAGTTCAAATAAAAAGACAATGGAGAAGTTTTTAAGAGCTGTAGATACGTTGTTAAAGAAAGGTCATTATATTCTTGTATATCCGGAGCAGAGCATGTGGTGGAACTATAGAAAACCAAAGCCATTGCAAAAAGGCGCGTTTACATTTGCTGCTAGAAATAATGTTCCGGTTATTCCTTGTTTTATCACAATGGAAGATAGTGAGTATTTAGATGATGATGGATTCCCGGTTCAAGAGTATACAATTCATGTAGGAGAGCCGATTCAGCCAAATCCACTTATCTCAAGAGCGGAAAATGTGGCGATGATGCGTGCTAGAAACTATGAAGTTTGGAAAAAAATATATGAAGAAACTTATGGTGTGCCACTTGAGTATACAACAGACGAAGAAGTACTTCGTAAAGTGATTTCATAAAAAAGGGGGAGCCTTTTTATTTTAAACAGGGGTAGAACGAATGAAGAAAGCACATATGATGATGGACATATTCCTGAAGGTGGTGACGAACCAGTGGATGATGGATTGTGTAGAGACTGTGGTGGCACATTGATGGGAACCTGTTATCGTTGTAATGGAACTGGAAAAAATGTACATTAATAGATATATAGTGATATATACGTCTTGGTAAAGCAAAAGAGGTAGGAAATAATCCTACCTCTTTCACTTTTAAAGAAATCATGACAAAATTTGTGACAAAAAATGTGTAAAATGTATGTTTAAATTTAAAATATAATTTGTCATGTGACAAAAATGATATAAAAAAAGCCTAGTAAAATCAGCTATTCGTTGAAATTACTAGGTTTTTCAATAGTGCGGGTGACAGGACTTGAACCTGCACGTCGGGGACACCAGAACCTAAATCTGGCGCGTCTGCCAATTCCGCCACACCCGCATGACTTACTTTGAAATTATATCCAACTCATATAGAATTTGCAACCTCTTTTTTATAAATTTTGGTTTTTTAAATTTTTGAAATCTAAAACATCTTTTATAACATCTTCTATTTGGAAAAATCATGACAAGGTAAAAGATATATCATTGTTTCTCTATACAGAAAAAATCCCCCACAAGGTAAAAAATCCTGTCCATGTTTCTCTATACAGAAAAAAATCTCCACAAGGTAAAAATCCTGTCCATGTTTCTCTATACAGAAAAAAATCTCCACAAGGTAAAAAATCCTGTCCATGTTTCTCTATACAAGAAAAATATATCTCGAGAGAGAAAAAATAGACAAAAAGGTATGGAAAACGCACGAACGGATGCTGTTTTCTCTCTATAGAAGAAAAATGAAATTCAAGGTACAAAAAATCAGAGATTTTTGTACCTTGGAGCTTTGCATTTGCGTATGGAGAAAAATCCATTTAAAAGAGTAGATAAAAGTATAAAATAGGTGGGGAAATTTTTTCTTGAAAGATAGAAATCCTGCATAGAGAAAGAAGACAAAAAAGAAATTCTCTGAGAAAGAAAAAATCCTGCATAGAGAAAGAAGACGAAAAAGAAATTTTCTGAGAGAAAAGAAATCCCACATAGAGAAACCCTGGCTAGAAGAAAAGGAGAAACTACACATAAAAGGAGAAAAACACATTTAGATGAAAATGGAAAAGAGCATATATTAATGGTGTGTACATTATTTTAAAGTGAATATTGTTAATATTATAAAATAGATAGTCAAAAATAAATTTAAAAAAATCTCTTGACGAATGAAAAAAAATGAGGTACTATACAATTCGTGTTCGGGCTTATAGCTCAGCTGGTTAGAGCGCACGCCTGATAAGCGTGAGGTCGGTGGTTCGAGTCCACTTAAGCCCATTTAAGCGTCTAGGAAAAATTTTCTAGGCGCTATTTTTTTTGTAGTCATTGACAATTTTCGATTTTCGTGTATAATAAATTCATGTTCGTCCTACAAAGACAAGTGTTTTTGTGAAGGGTAGTACATACAATAAAACAATATGCGTATTTTATATTTTAATATGTAAATGAACGTATGCAAAGGAGTGTGCAGTAGCCAAGTGGCTAGTGGCACTTTTTTTACTTTGCACAAAAAAACTATGTTGCATTAAAGCGGTAGCATGATAGCACAGTGGATTTATAAGGTTTTTCCCTATTTTATAAGGTTAAACATATATACAATTAATAAGGAGGAAACAAAGTATGAAAAAGAAACTTGTTTCAATGTTCCTTGTTGGAGCAATGGCTGCTAGTTTATTAGCAGGTTGTGGCGGCTCTAATAAGGGTGCTGCTAACACAGAAGGTGGTAGCGAATCAGAAAACGTTACATATAGTAACGAACAAATTATTATTGGACATCAGACAGAAACATCTGGTGACTACACTCCATTCTGGACAAACAATGCGTCTGACTACAGTGTTTACAAAATGGTTACAGGTCTTGAAAATGTATCTGTTACACGTGAAGGTAAATGGATTGTAAACGAAACAGTAGTAAAAGAATGTGACGAAGCAGAAAACGAAGACGGATCAAAAACATACACATTCACATTAAATGACAACCTTAAATTCTCTAATGGAGAACAGGTAACAGCTAAAGATTATGTGGCAAGCATTCTTTTCTGGTACTCAAATGAATTAGTTGAAGATTTAGAAGCTTCAGAAGCTACATCTATGAACGCTCAGTACTTAGTTGGATCTGATGCTTACCTTTCAGGAGAATCTGATACATTTGAAGGTATTCATTTAGTAGATGATATGACATTCTCTCTTACAGTTGATGCTCAGTATCTTCCATACTACTATGGAAAATCATTAGTATCTGCTGATCCACTTTACATGCCAGGATGGCTTCCTGAAGATGTTGTAGTAGAAGAAACAGAAGATGGTGTTAAATTCTCTGATAATTTTACAGCAGAATACATCGCAGATTCTGTAGAAGCTTACAGATATCATCCAGAAGTATTTACTGGTGCATACATGATTAAAGAATATGATGAAAATGCATATGCTTATACATTAGTTAAAAACCCAGAATTCGTAGGTAACTATGAAGGGCAGACAGCTAACATTGAAACAGTAATCTACAAATATGTTCAGCAGGATACAATGCTTGATCAGTTAAAAACAGGAGCAATCGACGTATTACTTCAGTGTGCAGATGGTGGAGATATCGATGCTGGTCTTGACTTAGTCGATGAAGGTGGATTCGGATACATCACAATGCCACGTGCTGGATACGGAATGATTTCATTCAAATGTAACCAGGGACCAACACAGTTTACAGCTGTTCGTCAGGCAATTATGCACTTACTTGATAGAAATGCATTCGCTCAGACATTTACAGGTGGACATGGTACAGTAGTAAACGGACCTTATGGTTCATCACAGTGGATGGTTAACGAATATGCAGAAGAAGTTGCAAACCTCAATTCATACAGCTATTCAAAAGATAAAGCTGAAGAATTATTAATCGCTGATGGCTGGACACTTGCAGAAGATGGAAGTGAATATGCTGGCGAAGGACTTCGTTACAAAGAAGTTAACGGCGAATTAATGCCACTTGAAATTCAGTGGTTCTCATCAGAAAACAACTCAGTTTCTGACTTACTTCTTACATCACTTGCAAACAACCCAGACGTTGAAGCAGTTGGTATGAAGATTACACAGACAGTTGGTACATTCAACGACTTAATCACATATTACTATGATGTAACAGAAGAAAATCCATATCAGATGTTAAACTTAGCATCAGGATTTGGTAACCCATATGATGTTGCTTACAGCTTCGAACCAGGTTCAGGCTCAAACTTAACTCAGGTTCAGGGTGAAGATGGACAGGAATTATATGACTTAGCAGTAGCTATGAACCAGTGTGAAGAAGGCGATGACGAAGCATACGGTGAAGCTTGGTTAGCATTCATTACAAAATGGAATGAATTAGTTCCAGAAGTTCCACTTTACTCTAACGAATATCATGACTTCTTCTCAGATAAAGTACATGACTGGAATGAAGATGGATATAACTATGATGATTCAGTTGCAGTTCTTTACGCTAACGTAGAATAATCACGTAAAAGAATAAAGAAGCAACTCTTACCAAAGAAAGAATAGGGCACAACTTGCCCTATTCTTTTCTGCGGTATATATGTTGACATACTTTGATCGTTTCTTTGAGAATGAGATCAGATGTCACAATGATTTTGTTCCCAAGGAAACGAAGAATAAAAAACAAAGGGCGGATATATAATTATGTTAAAGTACATTGGTAAAAGACTTGTGTATATGGTTGGCGTATTCTTTGTAGTATCAATCATAATGTTCACGCTATTCAACAACGTACCTGGTGACCGTGCATTAGCACAGGTACAAGGTGTAAGAGGTAAAGTATCAGATGAGAAGTTCCAGGAACTTTATCAGATGCAAAGAGAAAAACTTGGATTAGATGATCCAATTCCGGTTCGTTATGTAAAATGGATGGGAAATATGCTTTCTGGTGATCTTGGATATTCAACTTCATATAAGAAAGATGTATCTGAAATTCTTGGAAAACCACTTGGAAATACAATATTTATTAATATTTTTGCAACTGTGCTTGCGCTTTGTATTACCATTCCACTTGGTATTCATTGTGCAGTAAAACAAAAGTCCAAGTTTGATAATGCGGTACAGGTTTTTACAATTGTTGGATATTCTGTTCCTGTATATATTATTGCGCTTGTTCTTATGTATTTCTTCTGTGTAAAACTTGGATGGTTCCCTCTTAGCGGAATGAATTCACCAAACTTTTCAGGGACTGGTCTTGCAGCATTTGCAGACCGTATGAAATACTTAGCAATGCCTCTTATCGTTATGACAATTGGATCATTAGGTGGTATGACACGTTATGTACGTGCAGCTATGATTGATGCACTTCGTATGGATTATGTACGTACAGCTAGAGCAAAAGGTTTAAAAGAAAAGGTAGTTATTTATTCTCACGCATGGAGAAATGCACTTCTTTCTGTAGTAACATTAATTATTGGATGGTTTATGAGTATCTTTATGGGTTCTATTATTATTGAACAGATTTTTCAGTTAAATGGTATTGGAAATATGTATTATAAAGGACTTTTAAATCAGGACTACGATGTAGCACTTGCAATTCAGATGTTATATTGTGTCATCACATTAATTAGTAACTTAATTACCGACTTAAGCTACGGTATTGTTGACCCACGAGTAAGAATTAACAAATAGGAGGAAAAGAGAACATGAGCTCCCTTTTTAATAAATTATTCCGTGGCAAGAAACACGCAGAAGAAATGGATATTTTGCAGGAAGAAGCATTACAGAGCCCTCTTCGTACGATTATCAAAAACTTCGTGTCAAACAGACTTGCCATGACAGGATTAATCGTTTTTTTAATTATTTTTGCAGTTGTATTAGTTGGACCAATTTTTTATCCAATTACTATGAATGATAAAGAAGAAACACAGGTTAACGTTGCGCCAGGTATGTCACTTATGGATGTGCCAAAGGAATTAGCAGGAAATGTTCGTGATATTGATACCGGAGCAACATTTAGTATCGGTGTTGATAATAATGGTAAAGTATATGTATGGGGTAAAACTCGTATTACGCAAAAAGTAGATATCGCTGAGTCTATGCCATCAGCAAAAGAACTTGGTAACGTTGTTGATGTAGAAGCTGGTTATGATCACGTAATGGCAATCAACGATCAGGGTGAAATCTTCTGTTGGGGAAATAACCGTATGGGACAGTGTCAGGTAGATAGCGCTGCAAAAGGAAAACAGATTGTTCAAATCGCAGCCGGATATCAGATGTCTTATGCTCTTACTTCCGGTGGAGAAATTATTTACTGGGGAAATGAGAACTTAAATGATGTTCATGTAACCCGTAAAAAAGGAAACGGAAGTATTACAAAAATGGCCGTTTGTAACATGACACTTATGGCACTTAAAAACGATGGTACAGTCGTACATATGGGTGCTGCAGATTCAGATTTAAACCGTATTCCAGAAGGTGTGAAATTCGTTGATTTATATTCAACCGCTAACACCTGTGCCGGAATTGCAGAAGATGGTACGGTTCATGTATGGGGACTTACAACAAGTGGTGAAGCTGAAGTTCCTGAAATGGATGGAAATGTAGTAGATATGGTTGGTGGTCGTTTCCACTATGTTGCATTAACAGATAAAGGAAATGTATATGCATGGGGCTTAAATGATAAACATCAGGCAGAAGTTCCAGCGAAAGCTACAAACGTGAAAGCTATTTATGGTGGATACTATCAGAACTATGCAGTAACAGAAAGTAATAAACTTGTAAAATGGGGACTAAAAGGCTACTTATTTGGAACTGATGAATTGGGACGTGATGTATTTGCCCGTCTTTTAAATGGTGGTCGAATGACCATGACAATCGGTGCAATCTCCGTAATTATTTCTGTAATTATTGGTATTATCATTGGTGGTGTTTCAGGTTTCTTTGGTGGATGGATTGATATTTTATTACAGCGTTTAACAGAAATTATATCATCACTTCCATTCTTACCAATGGCAATGATTCTTACAGCTATTATTGGTAATTCTATTTCCGAGGGTGGAAGAATTGTAATTATCATGGTAATTCTTGGTTTATTAAGTTGGCCAAGCTTAGCACGTCTTGTTCGTGCGCAGGTTTTAGCTGAACGTGAAAAAGAATTTGTTACAGCGGCAACAGCAATGGGTGTTAAAAAATCGACCATCGTATTTAAACACATCATTCCAAATGTAATTTCTGTAATTATCGTATCAGCAACATTAGACTTTGCTTCATGTATGTTGATTGAGTCTTCTCTTTCATACCTTGGATTTGGTGTTAAACCACCTAGACCAACATGGGGGAACATGTTAAATGGATGTGTAAACTCAGTTGTAATTCAGAACTACTGGTGGAGATGGGTATTCCCAGCTATCATGCTTAGTATCTGTGTAATTTGTATCAATATGGTTGGTGACGGACTTCGTGATGCCATCGATCCAAAATCAAATGAACGTTAATTAGGAGGTAGAAAAAATGGCATTATTAGAATTGAATGATCTTCATACCTTCTTTAAAACGAAAAAAGGTATTGTAAAGGCGGTAAATGGAGTATCTTACTCAGTAGAAGCAGGAAAAACCCTTGGAGTAGTAGGAGAATCAGGTAGTGGAAAAAGTGTTTCTGCTATGAGTATTCTTAAACTTTTAGATGGAAATGGGTACATTGATAGCGGAGAAATTCGCTTCGATGGAAAAAACCTTGCAGATGTATCATTAAAAGATATGTGTAATATTCGTGGAAATGATATTTCTGTTATTTTCCAGGAACCGATGACATCTTTAAATCCTATTTTTACAATTGAAAGACAGTTAAGCGAACCTTTTATGATTCATCAGGGAATGAGCAAAAAGGAAGCGGCTAAAAAGTGCGTAGAAATGTTACAGGCTGTTCGTATTCCTAATCCGGAAGCTGTAGCAAAACAGTATCCACATCAGTTGTCTGGTGGTATGAGACAGCGTGTTATGATTGCAATGGCACTTGCTTGTCAGCCAAAGCTTTTGATCGCGGATGAACCTACAACAGCGTTAGACGTAACAATTCAGGCTCAGATTTTAAAATTAATGAATGAATTAAAAAAAGAAAAAGGAACATCAATCCTTTTCATTACACATGACCTTGGTGTTATCAATGAAATGGCGGATGATGTTGCGGTTATGTACTGTGGACAGGTAGTTGAAATGGCACCGGTACGTGCAATCTTCGGTAATGAAAATAAATTCTTACATCCATACACAGAAGGTTTGCTTTATTCGATTCCACGTTTGGATACACCAACAGGAGTACGTTTAGAAGCAATCCCAGGTGCAGTTCCACATCCACTGGATCTTCCAAAGGGATGTAAATTTGCACCACGTTGTAAATATGCAACAGAAAAATGTCTCTGCGAAGAGCCAACATTAGAAGAAGTAGAACCTGGTCATAAGGTTCGTTGCTTCCATCCAAAGAAAGGGGAAAGAGATTAATGAGTAATGAAAAGAATACCTTAATTAAGGTTTCAAATTTGAAACAGTATTTCCCAATTGGAAAAAAACAGGTTGGTAAACCACAGGCATTTGTTCGAGCAAATGATGGAATTTCTCTTGAAATTAAAGAGGGCGAAACTTTTGGTCTTGTAGGAGAATCCGGATGTGGTAAATCTACACTTGGTAGAACACTTCTTCAGTTATATCATCAGACGGCTGGACGTACCGTATACTACGGACGTACAGTAGAAGATTTTGATTTGAAATATGTAGAAGAAATCTTTAAGAATCTTCCAGCAAAGAAAAAAGAAGCAGAAGAAAAACTTGCAAAAGTTGCAAAACTTCAGGCTGAATGTGAAGCAATGGAAGAAAGCATGGAACGTAAAGTAAAAGAGCAGGAACTTGCGGAACTTTCAAGTGATGCAAATAACACTCTTTTGGATATCACAGCTTTAATCGGTGGTATTTATACACTCGATGGAGAAAAACTTGCAGAAGTTGGAAAGCATTTTTCGGCAGAATATGCTGCAATGAAAGAGATTCGTGGAATCAATGCAAAAGTTGCAGACATGGAAGTGCAGGGGAAATCAGAAGAAAAAATCAAGGCTTTACAGGATAAAATTCCAGCGTTGGAAGCCAAAGTTGAAGAGTCAAAAAAAGCAATTGATGAAATTCGTCAGTCCTGCAAATCAAATGAAAGATTTGAAGAATTTGAACAACAGAAAGATAATGGAATTAATCTTGCAAACTTAACAGATGCAGAAATGCGTTATTTAAGAAGAGACTTACAGCTTATTTTCCAGGATCCATACTCATCATTAAATCCAAGAATGACAGTAGGACAGATTATTGGAGAAGGTCTTCAGGCTCATAAGCTTTTCAAAAAAGGCGACGAAAAGATGCAGGATTATATCATGGAAACAATGGAAAAATGTGGGCTTGCCTCATATTTCATTCATCGTTATCCACACCAGTTCTCTGGTGGACAAAGACAGCGTATTGGTATTGCTCGTTCTTTAGCTGTTAATCCTAAGTTTGTAGTTTGTGATGAAGCGGTATCAGCTCTTGACGTATCCATTCAGTCACAGATTATCAACCTTTTATTAGACTTAAAGGAACAGAATAACTTAACATATTTGTTTATTTCACATGATTTATCAGTTATTAAATACATCAGTGATAGAATTGGTGTTATGTATCTTGGAAATATGATGGAATTGGCGGATACACAGAGTTTGTTCGCGCATCCATATCACCCATATACAGAAGCATTATTATCTGCAATTCCAACAACGGATGTAGATGCCAAGAAAGAATCGATTATTCTCGAAGGAGATATTCCTAGTCCGATTAATCCTCCAAAAGGATGTAAGTTCCACACAAGATGTCGTTACTGTACAGATGTATGTAAGAATGTAACTCCAGCATTTGAAGAAGTGGAACCAGGACATTTTGTAGCTTGTCATCATAAACTTGGTGTAGAAGAATAAAAGTAGGTTATTATGATTTTTCAAAAAAAAATAGATGGAATGTTAAAGAAACTCCATGAAGATAAATTGAATGCAGAGGAAGAAAATTTTGAAATGCCAGAACTTGAGAAAAATGATTTCCTTGCTATGGTAATTGCTGCAATGATTACAATCGTACCAGTTGCACTTCTTGTGCTTGGTGGAATCTGCTTGGTGGGATATTTCTTTTTCTTCCACTAAATTTAAGATGAAAAAGACCGACTTTGTCGGTCTTTTTCTGATTTGCGCAGAAACTCCACAGTGCTATTGATGTGAGTAAAAAGTAAAACAATATTTAGGAGAAAAAAGTATGAAAACAGAATGGAATTTAGATGTGATCTACAAAGGTATTGAAGATCCAAAGTTTGAAGCAGATTTCAAAAAAGCAAAAAGCTGCGTAAAAGAACTTGAAAAAATGATTACTGAGGCAAAAAGTGATACAGATCATGCGTGGGTTGAGGATGTTTTTGTTCAGATGGAAACATTTACAGAATTAATGGAAAGCCTCTATCTTTATGTAGAATTATGCCAGTCAGTAGATACTGAAAACGGTGCATTGATGGCACAGGTAAATAGAATCATGAAAGTGTTATCTGCATTTTCACCACTTGAATCTGCTGCTATGAAATTGCTCGCAACAATTGATGATGTAGATACACTTGCAAATAAATCAGAAGTGGTAAAGGAATATCTCCATATTATTGAGAGAGCAAAAGAAAAAGCAAAATATCTTCTTTCTGATGACGCAGAGGAGATGATTGCTGCAATGAGCATGACAGGATCTTCGGCATGGTCACAGTTACAGGCGTTCCTTTCTTCAACAGTTGCTGTGGATTATGAAGGAAAAGAAGTGACATTATCAGAAATTAGAAATATGGCTTACAGCCCTGATGCTAAAGTTCGTAAGTTAGCTTATGAAGCAGAAATTAAGTCTTATGAAAAAATTCAGGATGGAATTGCTTTTGCACTTAACAACATCAAAAATGAAGTAACGATGTTATCAAACAAACGTGGATATGAATCTCCGCTTGCGATGACATTGGCAGGACAGTACATGAGTCGTGAAACTTTAGACGCGATGATGGAAGCAATCAGTGATTATTTACCTGAATTTCATAGATATTTAAAGAAAAAAGCAGAGTTACTTGGACATAAAAATGGTCTTCCATTTTATGATTTATTTGCACCACTTGGAAAAGCAGATAAAACATTTACTGTGGAAGAGGCAAGAGAATATCTTGTAAATTGCTTTAAAGAATTTACACCAGAAATGTCAGATATGATGGCTGAAGCATTTGACAATGAATGGATTGATTTCTTCCCTCGTAAGGGTAAACAGGGAGGTGCGTTCTGTGCTGGAGTTGCTGGACTTAAACAAAGTAGAATTCTTACAAACTTTGATGGTTACTTTGGCTCTGTTGGGACTCTTGCACATGAACTTGGCCATGCATTCCATAATAAACAGATTCAAAATGAAAGAGCATTAAATCATGACTATTCAATGCCAGTTGCAGAAACCGCATCGACATTTAATGAGACTCATCTTGGACGTTATGCTTTACAGAGTGCCGAAGGTGAAGAAAGATTAAATCTTTTAGAAAATAGTCTGATGGAAGATACACAGGTTATCGTAGATATTTATTCTCGTTACTTGTTTGAAACGGCCGTATTTGAACAGAGTAAAAATAAATTCTTAATGGCAAATGACTTAAAAGAATTGATGTTAGATGCGCAGAAAAAAGCGTATGGTGACGGACTTGATCCTGAATATTTGCATCCATATATGTGGGCTTGTAAAAGTCATTATTATAGTGCATCACAGAATTTCTACAATTTCCCATATGCGTTTGGTGCTCTTTTTGCGAAAGGGTTATACAAAATGTTTGAAAAAGAAGGGGATGCTTTTGTAGAAAAATATAAATTGATGTTACAAAAAACACCAGCTTGTTCAATTGAAGAAACTGGTGCAATGATGGGCATTGATTTAACGAAGAAAGAATTCTGGGCAGAAAGCCTTTCTATGGTTGTAGAAGATATTAATGAATTCTGCAAATTCTAAACTTAATAATCAGATGGAATTTTTCGTTTGGGCCAAAGAGAAATATTCTCTTCGAAAGTTTGATTAATCCAGTCTACTGCAAGGCGTCGTCCTTCTTCTGTAAAAGGAAAGGTGGCGTCTTGTTTTTTTTCGTCTGGCGTCAAATCAAAAATATAAGGACCTGGCCAGGCGAAAGCATGAAAGATATCTTCTTCTTCAACGGTTTCCTTTCGAATCAGAAACCGCATGCCTTCCATCCAACCTGTGTAATGTGTCTTTTTATAATAATTCATGTTAAGAGCATCATCATAAGATAACATAGAAACAACCATCCTTATCCGCTTTTCTATAAATGTATTAATAGAAGGATTATAGCACATTCTTTAAGAAAGAAGAAAGGTTTCCGTTGTAGATATTTCTTCGATTTTCATATATAATATTTTTTATAGTTTGAAGAAATGGATGAGGGAAAGTTATGTTAGGGTTAGATGATTTTGAGAAAAGAATCAAAAATGCCATGCAGATACTTGGAGCAGATATGTTTATTACACGTGTCTGGCTAAAAAAGTATGAAAAAACCAAAAAGCAATATACTTCTATTGCAAGCAAATACATTCTTGTGCGTGAAGAAATAAAAGAATTGATTCGAAATCTTGAAGCTATGGAACAAATGGTGATTGGATATGCAGAGTTTTCTAGAGAATCCAAAGGAAAGTTTTTAGACTATGTAAAAGAAATGAAACGTGCGCAGTCAAGTTTTAATCATGAGTTTTTGATTAGCAAAGAGGATAAAGAATTTCATTTGACATATGATACAATTCTTCGCCTTGCTCCGAAGTATGCGCAAAGTCATCAGGATGGAATTATTCTTCAAAGTGAAATTGAAAACCTTTTAGCAATTTCGCGTGAGGTAATGGAACGTAAAGTTCCGAATTTGTTTGCACTTAGTTTTTTCTATATTGGAAGAAGTGATAAAGAATTAGTGGAGATGCCATATAGTGCAAAGATTCAAAAAGTGGAACAAATTTATGAAAAAGAGTTTTTATCTGAAATTCGCGATGAAATGATTACCTGCGCAAGAAAAGCAGAAGAGATAAAAAGGGAGCTTTCTACATCGGGAGACCGCAAGTCGGCTAAGATACTTGAGGAAATCGCAATCTTTTTAGATGGCGAAGAACAAGGAATAGATGCAACAAGGCGAGTAGAACAATTATTAGAACAAGCATGCAAAATTGCAGGATAGAATCAAAATGCAAGTAAACTTTTAATTATCAGTCAATTTAATAAAAAGGGGGACAATAATGGAACTAATATTATTTGTCGCAGTGATGGTATTTTTTGTTGTAAAAGTAGCTTCAAAGAGCTCGGCTGCAAGTCAGAATGCAGCAAAGAAAAATCAAGTATATAGACAGCAGATAAATACTATGCCACAGCAAAGACCGGTACAGCAAATGAATTATGTACAGCAGCAAAGGCCAGTACAGCAAATGAATTACGCACCACAGCAAAGACCAGTGCAAAGACCGGTGCAGCAACCAACAAATATTGTAGAGCGTGCAAAAAAGAATAACGAACGGTTTGAAAAAGATGATGTGCTAGAACAGATGCAGAAGGAACATAATCATTCCGAGAAGGTTTTAGCAACAGAAAAAGTGGTACATACGAAAGGTTGTAATTTGTATGATCCGACTGCTGAAGTAGAATCAATGCTTGGTTCTGTGGAAGATTTAATGGTAAAAGGTTATGATGGAAATCTGAATTTTCAGAGAGACTTTTTGGGCGAGGGCCTGGATATGATTAATAGCTTTATGATTTAAAGATTTATGGTTAAAAAAGAAATTTGTGAGGGAATAATCATTATGGAAAGAAGACCAAAGGCGGGAGAAATATACCGTCATTTTAAAAACAAAAATTATCAGATACTTGCAATTGCGTTGCATTCGGAAACAAAAGAACCACTTGTCATTTATCAGGCGCTATATGATGACTTTGGTGTATATGCAAGACCACTTGAAATGTTTGTAAGCGAAGTGGATCACGAAAAATACCCAGATGTAACACAAAAATACCGCTTTGAAAAAATTGGGGAAGTGGGACAAAGTTTTTCGAGTGAAAATGGATTTGAATCAAAGAACGTCATGGTAAGTGAACGCGCAGATTTGAAAATGAAAAATCAGGATGCTACAGATGAAAGTGCGATAGATGAAGATACTCCTCTTATGAAATTCCTGGATGCAAAAACGATGGAAGAAAAATACAATCTGTTACTTTCTATGAGGGATGTGATAGATGACAAATTAATCGATGATATCGCTGTTGTTATGGATTTGGTTATCCCAGAGGGAAATCTTATGAAACGATATGATGATTTAAAATATGCCATCTACACCCGTCAAAAATATGAATATAACAATTGGCTTCGTTAGTTATTTGGAAAAATCATATTACTGTTATGATAGCGACCGTCATGGGTGACGTCTTCTCCAAACCAGTCGGGAGCTACAAAAGAGTTTGCATCTTCTACAGATTCAAATTCTACTTCAACTAAACGAAGAGGAGCATGTGCTCCTTCAAAAATATCAAGTTCAGCGACGTGCTTTTTATCAAGAGGAATCAGATATCTGGTTTTTTCGATAAGGAGTCCGTCGATTTTTTTTGCTAAGTGTTCAAATGATTCCTTATTTAATGGAAGATTATATTCCTCGCGAACCATCATTCCGCTTCCTTTGTAAGTAAGATAATAGTCATCATTGGAACGGCGGATTCGTACAACAGGAGATGTGTTAAGATATCCCTGTGCAATCTTCTTTTTTTCTAATTGTTCTAAATCAAAAGGAATTTCATTTACAAGATATTTTCTTTCTATTTCCATGGGTTTATCCTTTCTTACGAAATAAAGATGTTTTTCTCAATTTTATCAAGTCTATAAAAATATTGCTATACATAATTGGAATGTTTTTCTTTTAGATTTTGCTTGAAACCATGTCCAAATCATACTAAACTTGAGATAGAGTGACATGGAGGAAATTGTATGAATAAAATAGGTATTTTTATGGCAAATGGATGTGAAGAAATCGAGGGACTTACGGTTGTAGACCTGGCAAGACGCGCAGGACTTACAATTGATATGATTTCTATTACAGGGAAGCAAGTGGTAGAAGGCTCGCATAAGATTTCTTTTGAAACAGATGTGTTGAAAGAAGAAGCTGATTTTTCAAATTATGATGGAATTATTCTACCAGGTGGTCTTCCAGGAACCAATCATTTACAGGAAGATGAAACGGTACAAAAAGTAATTACAGAATTTGCAAAAGAAGGAAAGCTTGTTGCAGCGATTTGTGCGGCACCAAAAGTACTTGGACAAGCAGGTCTTTTAAAGGGAAAGAAAGCAACTTGTCATAGAGGTTTTGAAGAAGAACTTATCGGTGCAACAGTGCTTGAGGAAGAAGTAGTAGTAGATGGCAATATTATTACTAGTCGTGGAATGGGAACAGCAATTCCATTTGGATTAGAGGTGGTAAGATACTTCTTAGATGGCGAAGCTGTAGATAAGCTTGTTCATGCTATGATTTATCGCCAATAGGAAAGTCATAAGTTGAGATAATATCATATATAAGAAACACTAATTAGACACAAGTTGTCTTGGTAAGTATAATAGACAAGATAGAAATTTGGAAAAGAGAATATGCGCATCAAAGAGGAGGATTGAATTATGCCAAAAAGAGAAGATATTCATAAAGTCCTGATCATCGGATCTGGTCCTATCGTAATCGGCCAGGCTTGCGAATTCGACTATTCAGGAACACAGGCTTGTAAAGCACTTCGTAAGTTGGGTTATGAAATTGTACTCGTAAACTCAAATCCGGCTACAATTATGACAGACCCTGAAACTGCAGATGTTACTTACATTGAACCACTTAATGTAGAGCGTTTAGAGCAGATTATTGCGAAAGAAAGACCAGATGCCGTACTTCCAAACCTTGGAGGACAGTCAGGTCTTAACCTTTGTTCAGAATTACATCAGGCTGGTATCTTAGATAAATATAACGTAGAAGTTATTGGTGTACAGGTTGATGCCATTGAACGTGGTGAAGACCGTATCGAATTTAAGAAAACAATGGATAGTTTAGGCATTGAAATGGCTCGAAGCGAAGTTGCTTACTCTGTTGACGAAGCTTTAGAAATTGCTGAAAAACTTGGATATCCAGTTGTTCTTCGTCCTGCTTACACCATGGGTGGAGCCGGCGGTGGCTTAGTATATAATAAAGAAGAATTAAAAACTGTTTGTGCTAGAGGACTTCAGGCTTCTTTAGTAGGACAGGTTTTAGTAGAAGAATCTATTCTTGGATGGGAAGAATTAGAACTTGAAGTAGTACGTGATGCAGAAGGAAATATTATCACAGTTTGCTTCATTGAAAACATTGATCCATTAGGAGTTCATACTGGTGATTCATTCTGTTCTGCACCAATGTTAACAATTTCTGAAGAGGTACAGAAACGTTTAGAAGAAAAATCACACAAAATTGTTGAATCTGTACAGGTTATCGGTGGAACAAACGTACAGTGGGCACATGATCCTAAAACAGATAGAGACATCGTAATCGAAATCAATCCTCGTACTTCACGTTCCTCTGCCTTAGCATCAAAAGCAACAGGTTTCCCAATTGCTTTAGTATCAGCTATGCTTGCAGCAGGACTTACATTAAAAGATATTCCATGTGGAAAATATGGAACTCTTGATAAATACGTTCCAAGTGGTGATTATGTAGTAATCAAATTCGCTCGTTGGGCATTTGAAAAATTCAAGGGTGTAGAAGATAAGCTTGGTACTCAGATGAGAGCTGTAGGTGAAGTTATGAGTATCGGTAAAACTTACAAAGAAGCTTTCCAGAAAGCTATCCGAAGCCTTGAAACAGGACGTTATGGTCTTGGTCATGCAAAGAATTTTGATTCTTTAACAAAGAAAGAACTCCTTGATAAATTACTTGTACCATCATCAGAACGTCACTTTATCATGTATGAAGCACTTCGCAAGGGTGCAACCGTAGAAGAAATCTTTGAGCGCACAAAGGTAAAAGCATACTTTATTGAGCAGATGAAAGAATTAGTAGAAGAAGAAGAGGCTCTTCTTGCATGCAAAGGAAGTCTTCCTTCAGACGAATTATTAATCGCTGCTAAAAAAGATGGTTTTGCAGATAAATATATTAGTCAGTTACTTGAAATCCCAGAAGAAGATATCCGTAACAGACGTATTGAACTTGGTGTAGAAGAAGCTTGGGAAGGTGTACACGTATCTGGTACAGAAGATAGTGCATACTACTACTCAACATACAACGCAGAGGATAAAAACCCTGTAAATACAGATAAACAGAAAATCATGATTCTTGGTGGTGGACCAAACCGTATCGGTCAGGGTATTGAGTTTGATTACTGCTGTGTACATGCTGCACAGGCATTAAAGAAATTAGGATTTGAAACAATTATCGTAAACTGTAACCCTGAAACAGTATCTACAGACTACGATACATCTGATAAGTTATACTTCGAGCCATTAACAGTAGAAGATGTATTAAGTATTTACAAAAAAGAACAGCCAATCGGTGTTATTGCGCAGTTTGGTGGACAGACTCCACTTAACATCGCTGCAGAACTTGAAAAAAATGGTGTTCGTATTCTTGGTACATCTCCAGCAGTTATTGACTTGGCAGAAGACCGTGATTTATTCCGTGCAATGATGGATAAATTAGAAATTCCAATGCCAGAATCTGGAATGGCTGTAAACGTTGAAGAAGCGATTGAAATTGCAAACAAAATCGGATATCCAGTAATGGTTCGTCCTTCATATGTATTAGGTGGACGTGGTATGGAAGTTGTATATGACGAAGAGTCATTGACACAGTACATGAACGCAGCTGTTGGTGTAACACCAGACCGTCCAATCCTTATTGACCGTTTCTTAAATCATGCGCTTGAGTGTGAAGCAGATGCGATTAGTGATGGAACAAGAGCATTCGTTCCTGCTGTTATGGAACATATCGAGCTTGCAGGTGTTCACTCAGGTGACTCAGCATGTATCGTTCCATCAGCACATATTTCGGAAGAAAATGTTGCTACAATTAAAGAATATACAAGAAAAATTGCAGAAGAAATGCATGTAAAAGGTCTTATGAATATGCAGTATGCGATTGAAAATGGTAAGGTATATGTTCTTGAAGCAAATCCAAGAGCATCGCGTACAGTACCACTTGTTTCAAAAGTATGTAACATCCGTATGGTGCCACTTGCAACAGAAATTATTACTGCAGAAATTACAGGCAAGGAATCTCCAATTGCGAACTTAAAAGAACAGGATATTCCATACTATGGAGTAAAAGAAGCAGCATTCCCATTCAATATGTTCCAGGAAGTAGACCCAATCCTTGGACCAGAAATGAGATCAACGGGTGAAGTATTAGGAATGTCTGATTCATGTGGTGAAGCATTCTACAAAGCTCAGGAAGGTGTTGGTTCAAAACTTCCAATGAGTGGAAAAGTACTTGTTTCTGTAAATGATAAAGATAAACCAGAAGTAGAGGAAATCGCTAGATCTCTTCATAACGATGGATTTGAACTTGTTGCAACAGGAAGAACACATGATTTAATCAAAAACGCTGGTATTCCAGTAGAAAAGATTTACAAATTACATGAAGGTCGTCCAAATGTATATGATGCAATCACAAATGGTGAAATTGCACTTATCATTAACACACCAAGAAGTAAATCAGATTTAAATGATGATAGTTATTTAAGAAAAGCTGCAATCAAAGCAAAAGTTCCTTATATGACAACAATGGCCGCTGCAAAAGCAACTGCAGAAGGTATCCACTACATTAAAACACATGAAGATGGAGAACTTCGTTCACTTCAGGAACTTCATTCAAAAATTAAAGATAAATAAGAATTAAAATAGAGTAGGTGTCTCGTATAGAAGACACCTACTCTTTGTTTTACAGTTACTTATTCTATTACATCTGTTCTTCCTGTTTGCGGATCATCTGTTTTACCATTTCTCCACCAATTGAACCAGCTTCTTTAGAAGTTAAGTCACCATTGTAGCCCTGTTTTAAGTTGATACCAAGTTCGCCAGCAACTTCTTCTTTAAATTTTTTCATAGCTTCTTTGTTTACTGTTTTATTTGTGCTGTTGCTTCCTGAACTATTTGTGCTGTTTGAATTACTTGAATTGTTTGAATTATTCATTTGAGTCACCTCCTTTACAAAAATTATTATGACCGAATTGAAGTAAATTATAAAAATATTTCAAAAAAGTATATTGACAATTTATGGAAGGTATGATTTTATGTAGTAGTAATTGAATAAAGCAATGTGGTTTGCAAATAAAAAGAAAGTGAGGTAAAAATAATGATTAAAATTACAACAATGAATGGCAACAAATTTAATAACAAGAATCATGAAATTACCTCGGTATATTTTTCTAGATAAAACAGATATAAGTATAATTTATATTTTTTTAGAGCGCAATTTTACCTAGGTGATTTCCTTTGAGATGCCTAGGTTTTTTTGTGCTCTTTTTTACGTTGTATTTTAGTTGAAAAGACCGAGGAAAAGTGACAGAAAGAAGGGATTATGATCATGAAACAATATAGAGACATTTTAGAAAAGCAGCTTGCGTTAGATTATGATTGTTCAGTAGAGGACGTAAGAAGTGAAGAAAATATTTTTAAACCAATAAAGCTTGTAGAAGGTGCACGTCCAATTTGTGATGAAGAAACAATGTTTAAATTAGCCGTATACAAAGAAAAATTACTTGTGATGGCAGATGAAAATATTCTTGCATGGTGTAAAGAACGATTTGGAGAATACACAGGAACCTGGATTTCAGAGCCAGGGAACTTGCTTGAAATAGAAGAAGAGTTAAACAAATATGGACAGACAATTGCAGATACGCATCATTACTACTTACCTGTAACGCAGGATGAATGTGATGAGGAAAGATTTGAGACAAAGATTTATAGACAAAATGAAATTGACAGGTTTGAGGACGATGATCGTTTTGGCGAAGCGATTTTATTTGATGAGGATACACCAGATGAAATTGCAGTTGTTGCAATGGATGGTGAAACAATTCTTGGCATGGCCGGTGCGACACATGATACGGATACAATGTGGCAAATTGGCGTAAATGTTACAAAAGAAGGAAGAGGAAAAGGAGTTGGTTCTTATGTGATTAAGAGACTTAAGAACGAAGTTCTTAAATGTGGAATTGTTCCATTTTATGCAACAGTTGAAAGTCACATCAAGTCGCAAAAAGTGGCGATAAGAGCTGGATTTGAACCAACATTTTATGAATTATTTTCTGAGCCAAAGTAATGAGGGAAGAAAGACAAAGAAAGGAGACTAGAAGATGAAGAAAATTAGTTCGTATATTTTGAAATATTGGTATACCTATCTGATTGCAATAATTGGAATGCTTCTTGCAATTACTCTTGATATGCTTTATCCACAAGTGACAAAAGTAATTGTAAATGATGTCTTTGTTGGAGGAAAAATGGAAATTCTTCCAAAACTATTATTTATTATTGCAGCGATTGGTATTGGACGTTGTATTGGTGGTTATGTAAAAGAGTTCACCTTTGATTGGTGCTCAGCAGAGATTGCATCTGAAATGCGAAAAGATTTATTTAATCACATTCAGGGATTGTCAGTAGATTTCTTTGATAAGACAAATACTGGTGAACTTATGGCCAGAGTAAAAGATGATGTTGATAAAATCTGGTCCGTACTTGGATATGTAGGAATGCTTATTATTGAAGTAGTAGTACATATTTCATTCGTGCTTTATTGTATGTTCCGACTAAATTGGAAATTGACATTCGTACCACTTGTTTTCATGATTGTTTCAGGAATTGTAGCAGTAGTTATGGAGCAAAAACTTGGAAAAGTGTACGGAGAAATTAGTGAAGAAAATGCTGCACTTACAACAGTAGCAGAAGAAAATCTTGCAGGAGTAAGAACAGTAAAAGCTTTTGCAAGAGAAAAATTTGAGATTCAAAAATTTTTATCTCATAACAAACGTTATTATGAATTAAATATGGAGCAATCAAAGGTAATGGTACGTTATTATCCGTTTTTTAAGTTTGTTAGTGTTGCGCTTCCGGTATCTGCAACAGCACTTGGTGGCTTTTTTGTTATGAAAGGCGAAATGAACATTGGTGAATTAGCAGCATATATCGAATACACAAGAAATTGTACCTGGCCAATGGAAATGATAGGATGGCTTGCGAATGATTTTTCAAGTGCAATTGCTTCTCATAAAAAAATCAAAAAGATTTATGAAAATGTATCGAGCGTGAAAGAATCTGAAAATCCAGTGAGGTTAGAGACTATTAAAGGTGATATAAATTTCGAACATGTAGATTTTGAAATTGATGGAAATAAGATCTTAGAGGATATTACGTTCCATGTACCAGCTGGAAAGACAATTGGTATTATGGGGGCGACTGGATCAGGAAAGACATCGATTGTAAACTTGCTCCAAAGATTTTATGATCCACAAAATGGTAGTGTCAAAATTGATGGTGTAGATCTTCGAGATTTGAGTTTTGAACAGGTACGTCAAAGCAATGCAGTTGTTATGCAGGATGTGTTCTTATTCTCAGATACAATTGAAGAAAACATTAAAATGGGTCGTCGTAGCACGATGAAAATGGATGAAATTCAAAAAGCAGCGGCATATGCGCAGGCACAGAACTTCATTGAAGATATGGATGAAAAATATGAAACCGTCATCGGAGAAAGAGGCGTAGGACTTTCTGGTGGACAGAAACAAAGAATTAGTATTGCAAGGGCGTTATCGAAAAAAGCTCCTATTCTTGTTTTGGATGATTCGACATCAGCCCTTGATATGGAAACAGAATTTGAAATCCAAAAAACATTAAATGAATTAAAGGGTACAACAAAGATGATTATTGCACATCGAATTTCAGCAGTAAGACATGCGGATGAAATTATTTACTTAGAAGATGGCAAGATTGCAGAACGTGGTACCCATGAAAAACTGCTTGAAAAGAAAGGATTATACTATGACACCTATGTGGCACAGTATGGTGATTACATAAATAAAGCAATGTAATCAGACGAGATAGGAGGTGTTAATATGGCAGTTAACTCGTTTAGAGAAGATGAACAGATGAAAAATACGGATAAAATGAAAATAGTAAAACGTTTGTTTACGTATTTGAAAGTTCATGTAAAAGCAATTGTCGGGGTGCTTATATGTATGGCGATTGCAGTTGCAATCACGCTTATAAACCCGCTAATTATAGAAGTTGCAATTGATAAATATATTGGAAACAGCGATTGGTCTGGGTTAATTAGACTTGGTGTAGAGGCACTTGTATTAAATATAATCTTAATTATTGTTATTAAAATTCGAATGTATGTAATGTCTATGATTTCGAATAAAATCTTACTTACTATTCGACAGGAACTTTATGAACACATTCAGGAATTATCCTTTAGCTTTTTTGACAGCAGACCAACAGGAAAAATTCTTGCAAGAATTATTGGTGATGTAAATGCATTAAAAGATGTATTAACAAATGCCGTTACGACATTAATTCCAGACTTTATTACAGTCGTTGGAGTTGTGGTAATTATGATGGTGAAAAACTGGAAGCTTGCACTTGCATCGCTTTGTACCATCCCACTTATGATAATCGGATTGTTTGTGATTCAGACATTTTCGCATAAAAAGTGGCAGTTGTTCCGTAAGAAAGCATCGAATATGAATGCTTTTGTTCATGAAGATATTGCAGGAATGGGAGTTGTACAAAGTTTTCATGCGCAGCAAGAAACAAAGGATACTTTCGATGACTTGGTAAAAGAACATCGTAAATCTTTTGTGGCGGCATGCAGAATCAATGATGCATTTGGACCAACGATTGACTTTTGTTGGGGAATTGGTGCGATGATGCTTTATCTTGTGGGTGTGAAATATCTTGGATTTCCAGAAGTGTCGGTTGGTATTTTGGTGTCATTTGGTACATATATTAATATGTTTTGGACGCCAATTATGAATTTAAGTAACTTTTACAACCAGTTAATTACAAATATCTCTGGTGCAGAAAGAATTTTTGATATTCTTGATACGAAGCCAGATATTGTTGATGCAGAAGATGTAGAAGAATTACCAGAAGTAGAAGGAATGGTTGATTTTAAAAATGTATCTTTTACATATGATGAGGGAACACCTGCAGAAACAAAAGTATTAGAAGATGTATGTTTCTCTGTAAAACCAGGGGAAACAATCGCGCTTGTTGGACCAACGGGTGCAGGAAAAACAACAATCGTAAACCTAATCAGTCGATTCTATGATATTCAAAAAGGAAAGATTTTGATTGATGGGCATGATTTGACAAAGATTTCCATGGAAAGCCTTCGAAAACAGATGGGGGTTATGACGCAGGATAACTTCATTTTCCAGGGAACGGTAAGGGACAATATCGCTTATGGAAAATTAGATGCAACAGAAGAAGAAATAATTGCAGCTGCAAAAGCAGTAAATGCCCATGATTTCATTATGAAAATGGAAAAGGGATATGACACAGAATTAAAAGAACGCGGCGCGGGTCTTTCGATTGGACAGCGTCAGCTTATCGCATTTGCGCGTACAATGATTTCTATGCCAAAGATACTCATTTTGGATGAAGCAACCTCAAGTATTGATACGCATACGGAGATTCTTGTACAAAAAGGAATTGAAACACTTTTAAAAGGAAGAACAAGCTTCGTTATTGCTCATCGTTTGTCTACGATTCAAAATGCTGACCGCATTTTTGTAATTAATCATGGTGGAATTGAAGAGCAAGGAACACCAGCAGAACTCATGGAAAAGAAGGGGGCTTATTACAAATTATATTGTGCTCAATTCGCAAATATTTAGTAAGATATGCGCCCGAGGTGCAAATGCTTACTGCTCGCACATTTCCTAGAAAAAAGGGGTAGTCAAGGAAAAAAACCTGTGGTATAATGCATTAATGATTGCAATGGTTATATAGTGCATAACTACGCATACAACCATTTCTATATTTAAGGAGGAAAAAACGTTACATGAGCGTAAAGGTTGAAAACTTAGAAAAGAACATGGCGAAACTTACAATCGAAGTTTCAGCAGAAGAATTAGAAAAAGCATTAGAAGCAGCTTACCAGAAACAGAAAAAAAGCATCAGTGTACCTGGTTTCCGTAAAGGAAAAGTTCCACGTGCAATGATTGAAAAAATGTATGGTGTAGGCGTATTCTTCGAAGATGCAGCAAATACATTAATGCAGGCTAACTACCCAGCAGCAGTTGAAGAAAGCGGAGTAGACGTAGTATCACGTCCAGTAGTAGATATTGTACAGATTGAAAAAGGACAGCCATTTATCTTTACAGCAGAAGTTGCTGTTAAACCAGAAGTAACACTTGGAAAATACCAGGGTGTAACTGTTACAAAGATCGATACATCAGTATCTGACGAAGAAGTTATGGCTGAGTTAGAAAAAGAAAGAAATAACAACGCTAGAACAGTTTCTGTAACAGATAGAGCTATCGCAACAGGCGATACAGCAGTAATTGACTTTGAAGGATTTGTTGATGGTGTTGCATTCGAAGGTGGAAAAGGTGAAAACCATCCATTAG
>JAXJUI010000092.1:0-12892 GCA_036309165.1 Agathobacter sp.
CATTAAATCATCGTTTTCATATTGGATTGAAGATGATTTGATTGACATCTTAGCACAGTATTCTTTAAACGCTTTTGGAAGTCTTGTTGACCAGAGTACTGTTAAGTTTGGTTCTGGTGCTGTTCCAAGGTTATCCAATGTGTGTAAATAACGGAATGATGTCTTTGTTACCAATGGACGTCCATCAAGACCTACACCACCGATTGATTCTGTTACCCATGTTGGGTCACCAGCGAATAATGCATTGTATTCTGGTGTACGAGCAAATTTGATAAGACGTAATTTCATGATGAACTGATCGATGATTTCCTGAATCTGTTCTTCTGTAAATGTTCCTTCTTCTAAGTCACGCTGTGCATAGATATCAAGGAATGTAGATGTACGTCCAAGAGACATAGCTGCACCGTTTTGTTCTTTAACTGCTGCTAAGTATCCGAAGTAGATAGCCTGTGTAGCTTCCTGTACGTTAGTAGCTGGTTTAGAAATATCACATCCGTAGATTTCAGCTAATTTTTTAAGCATTTCTAATGCACGGATCTGTTCTGATAATTCTTCTCTTTCACGGATAACATCAGAGTACATGATGATACGTGTGTTTGCTAACTGTTCTTTTTTATCTTCGATAAGACGATCTACACCGTAAAGTGCTGGACGACGGTAGTCACCAATGATACGTCCACGTCCGTAAGCATCTGGAAGACCTGTGATAATGTGTGAAGAACGGCAAGCTCTCATTTCTGGTGTGTAAGCATCAAATACACCAGCGTTGTGTGTTTTTCTATGTGTTGTGAAGTATTCAACAACTTCTGGATCTACATGATATCCGTTGTCTTCACAAGCTTTCATTGCCATTCTGATACCACCATATGGCTGTAATGAACGTTTGAAAGGTTTGTCTGTCTGGAAACCAACGATTCTTTCTTTTGTTTTATTTAAATATCCTGGGCCGTGTGAGATGATAGTAGAGATAACTTTTGTATCCATATCTAATACTCCACCAGCAGCTCTTTCCTGTTTAGAAAGTTCTAATACCTGATCCCAAAGATCTTTTGTATCCTGTGTTGGACCTGCTAAAAAGCTTTCATCACCATCATATGGTGTGTAGTTCTTCTGGATAAAGTCTCTTACGTTAACTTCTGTTTCCCAAGCTCCACCTTGGAATGTTCTCCATTCGTTGCGCATTTGTGCGTCCTCCTATATATAAAAAATTATTAGTACTAAAGTTACAGTCACTGTTGTGACCTATTGCAGAATACCCTATACGTTAAATATTTGTCAATGCATATATCTTATGTTCTTAATTATGTACAAAGATGCACTTTTGTTTTTGGTAATTTTTTCCTATTTATCAAATTTCTTTTCCATTTTCAACAAAACTTCATCTCAAAAATCAGTAAAAAAGACGAAATCTTTTGATTCTTTGTTCACTAAGACAATAAATCAGTTGTGTAAAAAATAGGTGCGGTGATCAGGAGACATGTGGAATGATTTCTCTGTGCAGAAAAAAGGGTTTCAAAGTGAAAGATGATTTCTCTATGCAGAAAAAAGAAGTTCAAAGTGAAAGATGATTTCTCTGTGCAGAAAAAGAGATATGAAAGATAAAAAAACTATTTTTTTCATGGAAAATAGAATGAAAAAAAGGAGGAATTTTCTCTATACAAGAAAAAGAACATCCCAGATACAAAAATAGTGCAGAAATTTTGTATCTGGGATGTTTTTTTATCCATAGAGAAAATCATAGAAAAAAAGCACTCAAAAATAGACGATAGGGAAAGGAAATGCCATTCTTTTGTATCTCACAGACAATTTTTTTCCTATAGAGAAACAACACAGCAAAAATTTTCTCTGGAGAAATCAAAATCCTCTATAGAGAAGACGATTCAAGCTCTACAGCTTGAATCTGTATCCTACTCCCCATATAGTGCTACATATGCTTTTTGCATATGTAGCGCAAGCGTTCATTCCTATACAGCTTCGCTGTGGAACGCTTGCTTTGGCTCATGTTTCTTGTTCTTACGATTCAAGCTCTACAGCTTGAATCTGTATCCTACTCCCCATATAGTTTCTATATACTGTGGTTTGTTGGAGTTGAGTTCTATTTTTTCGCGAATTTTTTTGATATGTACGGTTACGGTCGCAATATCTCCAATTGATTCCATATCCCAAATTTCACGGAACAATTCTTCCTTTGTAAATACACGGTTTGGATTTTCAGCAAGGAATGTTAGAAGATCAAATTCTTTTGTTGTAAATTGTTTTTCTTCTTCATTTATCCAAACTCGTCTTGCCGTTTTATCAATTCGAATTCCACGAATTTCCACAATGTCATTCTGTGGTGTGTTGCTTCCAATCAATCTTTCATAACGGGCAAGATGTGCTTTTACTCTCGCTACTAATTCACTCGGCGAGAAAGGTTTGGTTACATAATCATCCGCTCCAAGTCCAAGACCTCTTATTTTATCAATGTCATCTTTCTTTGCAGACACCATAAGAATTGGTGTATTTTTCTTTTCGCGGATTTGTTTACAGATTTCAAATCCGTCAATTCCAGGAAGCATCAAATCAAGAATGAATAAATCAAAGTCTTCTGCCAATGCTCTTCCTAGTCCATTCATACCGTCATTTTCTACTTGTACCTCAAATCCACTTAATTCAAGATAATCTTTTTCAAGGTCTGCGATAGCCACTTCATCCTCAATAATTAAAATCCTACTCATTTACTACCTCCTGATATTTTCGAATAACAAAATACATAATGGTTCCAATATCTTCTTTACTTGTTGCCCATATTTTTCCACCGTGATCTTCGATAATTTTCTTTACGATAGACAAACCAATTCCACTTCCACCGGTTGCTGAATTTCTAGATGCATCTGCTCTATAAAATCGATCAAATACATATGGTAAATCTTTTTGTGCAATTCCTCTTCCGTTGTCCTCAATTTCTACCTGAATAAAATCTCCTACATCTTTAATTCGTATATTGATAAATCCGCTAGATTTATTCATGTATTTAATTGAGTTTCCAATAATATTATTTATCACTCGTCGAAGTTGCTCTGGGTCAGCAATAATCTGTACATCTTCATCCACATAATTGTAATAAGCAATTCCCATTCCTTTTTGTTCTAAATCCAAGCCGATTTCATCTACACAATCTTTAAAGTAATCAGATACTTGAATTTTTGCAAAATTGTATGGAATACGGTTTCTGTCAATTTTTGAATATAATGTAAGTTCATTGATAAGTGTATCCATTTCATTTGCTTTGTTATAAATGGTTCGAATGTATTTATCTACTTTTTCCGGCGTATTCGCTACCCCATCCAAAATCCCTTCCGAATACCCTTTTACAGCAGTAATCGGAGTTTTTAGATCATGTGCAATGTTACTAATTAATGTCTTACTTTCTGCTTCATTTCGAATTTTTTCTTCTGCATTATCTTTTAAGCGTTGTCTCATTTCTTCGAATGTTACACAAAGCTCAGATATCTCATCTTTTCCAGACACATCAATCTCGAAATCAAGATTTCCTTCTTTGATATTTTCCGCTGCATTCTGAAGTTTCTTAAGTGGTGTAATCATACTTCGATAAATCCAAACAATCATCATGCACGCCGTCAAAAGAAGAATCAATACAATCGAAACTACCGCATCTACCATCAGTTTATGAACTTCTGGGACAATTCCTTCTGTAGATGTAACGATAAATGCACTTCCTGCTTTGCCGCCCGTCACAAAATCTACCTGCTTAATCAGTGTTTCATATTCACTCTCTATATAGATACCGACATTCGTTTCTGCATCAACTGTACCAAACGATGGAAGATTTTCAATAATTGTCTCGTTATTCTTTCCCCCATTAAAGAACACTTTTTCGTCTAGCAGAACAACCAAATAGGAATATTTCTGCTCAAGTGCCTTATTAGTTGATAACAGGAATTCTTCATCTTCAAATTTGTATGGTGTTTTTCGACTCGTATTTCTAATTGTTTCAAAATCGGGCGATGTAAAACGATTCAATAACTGAATGGAATTTGTCAAATTAAGCGCATCCGCATTTTGAATTCCATATGTCTGCTCAATAGCTTTCATTTGAATCCCTGCAAACCCCCACATAGTAATCCCTGCAAGAAACAAAGGCACAAAAAGCATTAAGCAAAACGATATAATTAATTTTGTTTTAATCTTCATCTTTTTTATCCTTGTAGAAATATTGTTAAATACTTTTTACTTTAATAGGGAAGCATAATTCCCTCGTCGCCATAACCTACAGAACCAGCCACCGGCAGCTTCCTTCGGATGCATGGCAACAAAAATAGGCGTAGAAACCACTTCTACGCCTATTATATCACTTCTGTTTTCCAAGCAAATGGAAAAACTATAAACATTTCTAAATTTTTTATTAAAGATTACATCTTATAAATACTTTTTAAGAGTATCTACTTTATCCGTAGCTTCCCATGGAAGATTTAAGTCTGTACGTCCGAAATGTCCGTATGCTGCAGTTCCACGGTAAATTGGTCTTCTTAAGTCAAGCATTTTGATAATTCCAGCTGGACGAAGATCAAAGTTTTCACGTACGATTTCTACTAATCTTTCATCTGAAAGTTTTCCCGTTCCAAATGTATCAACCATTACAGATGTTGGCTCTGCAACACCAATTGCATATGATAACTGAATTTCGCATTTGTCAGCAAGTCCTGCTGCAACAATATTTTTTGCAACATACCGTGCTGCATATGCTGCAGAACGGTCAACTTTTGTACAGTCTTTTCCAGAGAATGCTCCGCCGCCGTGACGAGCCATTCCACCATAAGTATCCACGATAATTTTACGTCCTGTAAGACCTGCATCTCCGTGTGGTCCACCAATAACGAAACGTCCTGTTGGGTTAATGAAATATTTTGTTTTATCATCTTTTAATTCTTCTGGAAGAATTGGATCAAATACATATCTTTTAATATCTGCATGAATCTGTTCCTGTGTTACGTCTTCATCATGCTGTGTAGATAATACAACAGCCTCTAATCTCTTTGGTACACCATTTTCATCATATTCGACAGACACCTGAGTTTTTCCATCTGGACGGAGGTATGGAAGTGTTCCATCCTTACGAACTTTTGTAAGCTGTAGTGCTAATTTATGAGCAAGCGAGATTGGATATGGCATAAGTTCTTCTGTTTCGTTTGAAGCATAACCAAACATCATACCCTGATCTCCCGCACCTGTATCAAGATCATCTACTAATGAACCTTCTTTTGCTTCTAAAGCTTTATCAACACCCATAGCAATATCTGCTGACTGCTGATCTAAGGCAACCATAACTGCACATGAATTTCCATCAAGTCCTTTTTTACCATCATCATATCCAATTTCAAGAACTGTTTTACGAACGATAGAAGGAACATCAAGCTGCGCTTTTGTTGTAATTTCTCCAGTTACAAGAACAAATCCTGTACAACTTGCTGTTTCACAAGCAACACGGCTCATTGGATCTTGTTCCATGCATGCGTCTAAAATTGCATCTGAAATCGCATCACAAACTTTGTCTGGATGGCCTTCTGTAACAGATTCTGAAGTAAATAATAATTTTTCCATATTTTTTTCCTTTCTGTGGTTTCCTTTTTTCTCTCTTTGTCAGGAATTCTGGCAAAAAAAAATGTCCATCTTGTTGCTAATCAACAAGCGGACCTAATCAAATTTAAAACATTTGATCCACTTATTGTTCGAATTATTCGCTCAGGTTGGCACCTTCCTAATAAGGGGTTGCCGTGACTTCACAGATCCTATGTATCTCCATCACTCTGAATAAGGGAAAAAAGTACTATATTTATTTGTTTACATTGCATACGATACTCCTATTTTATACCCTTGTCAAGTGTTTTATTTGTTGACTTTAAATTGCATATTTTTTATACTAATTTTATAGGTATTATCGGAGGAAAATAATGCGAAAACTAGAACCAAAAGAACTAACACCTGGGATGATTACATTGGAAACAGTTCTTACTCCACACGGACAAGAATTGTGTCAAAAAGGAGAAGAGTTAACCCGCCAATTAATCAACCGTATGAAATTATATAGAGTTGAATATGTGTTCGTAGAAGGAGAAGATCCTGTTTCTGATACCGAGGAAATTTCTCCCTCTCCAACTCCCGTTGTAGAGACACCCGAGCCAATCAAAGAAGCTCCAAAGGCACATCCCAAAACTCATATAGAGGAAACAAAAACACATTCACAAAAAATAGCAAGTTCAAATGAATTTAGAGCATTCCAGATTGAATATTTCGAAGCAATCAACGAACTTAAGATAATATTCAAAGAGATAACAGAAGAAAAGAAACCTTTGGATTCCGCTCGTCTTCTTCGTATAGTCTCTCCATTATATTTAGGGTTAAACACAATCACAGAACTTTTTGATATGCTTCATCATATGCGAAGTATAAAAGATACTGTTTTTTGTCATAGCTTAAACGTAGCACTTATCTCTCGTATGATTGGACGTTGGCTTCATTTTGAAAAACACGATTTGGATATTCTGACACTAGCCGGACTTTTGCATGATATTGGAAAGGGAATGACTCCAAACGAAATTCTTGAGAAACCATCTTCCCTTACTTTAGAAGAATATGAGCTTATTAAAAAGCATCCAAAATTCGGTTATGATATTTTAAAAAACCAGAATTTGGATTCCCGTATCAAAAAGGCCGCCCTCATGCACCACGAACGTTGCGACGGAACCGGATACCCTTCCGGTTTAGAAAGCGACTTAATCGATGACTTTGCCATGATTGTTGCCATCGCCGATGTATACGACGCAATGACAGCAACACGCGCACATCGTTCCCCACTTTGTCCGTTCCAGGTAATTGCAACCTTTGAAGACGATGGTTACCAAAAATATCATCCAAAATACTTATTAACCTTTTTAAAACAAATTGCAAAAACCTATCAAAGTAACCGAGTTATCTTAAACGATGGGCGTGCATGTAATATCATCATGTTAAATAGCAACTCATTATCACAACCAATCGTCCAATTCGACGACAACACATGCATCGACTTATCAGCACAGAGAGAACTCTATATAACAGCATTGCTTTAATATATTTCTTGAATTTGTTCACTAAAAAAGCGCGAAAATCGTGAAACGATTTTCGCGCTATCTATTCAAACAATTAAGAAACTTTAAGAATGAACTTCTGGAGTTCTTTCTCATCATTTACTTTCTCAATTTCTGCTCCAAGACCTTTCAACTTTTCATGGAACTCTTCATAACCACGCTGAATGTAATGAATATCATCAACCACCGTGATTCCTTCCGCTGCAAGTCCGGCAATTACAAGTGCAGCTCCTGCACGCAAGTCCGGTGCATTCACCCTTGCTCCAGTATATTTATTTACGCCATTAATAATAGCGATATTGCTTTCAACCTTGATATCCGCTCCCATTCTTGTCAACTCATCAACATAACGGAAACGATTTTCAAAAATGCTTTCTGTTACTGTACTTGTACCACTCGCCATTCCAAGGATTACAGCCATCTGTGGCTGCATATCTGTTGGAAATCCCGGATAAGGAAGTGTTGTCACCTGTGTATGTTGTAGTTTCCCATCCGAAATAACACGTACAGCATCATCAAATTCTTCTATCGTACAACCTGCTTCTACAAGTTTTGCACTTGTTGCTTCCAAATGCTTTGGAATTACATTTTTCACTAAAATGTTTCCACCGGCTGCTGCAACAGCACACATAAACGTACCAGCTTCAATCTGATCAGGAATTACAGAGTATTCCGTCTTGTGAAGCTTTTCAACCCCAACTACACGAATCACATCAGTTCCAGCACCACGAATATTGGCACCCATGCTATTTAAAAAGTTTGCAACGTCAACAACATGTGGTTCCTTTGCTGCGTTTTCAATTACAGTTTTGCCCTCTGCCATTGCTGCCGCCATCATAATATTGATAGTTGCACCAACCGAAACTTTATCCAAATAGATATGAGTTCCTTTTAACTGTGTTGCCTCTGCTTCCCATAAACCATGTGCAACTTCTACAGTTGCTCCGAGCGCACGAAAGCCCTTCATATGAAGGTCAATTGGACGACTTCCGATATCACATCCACCTGGAAGTGCTACTGCCGCTTTTTTATATTTTCCAAGAAGTGCACCTACCAAATAGTAAGACGCACGTATTTTACGAATAAATTCATTATCTACACTTACATCACGAATGAAAGAACCGTTTATTTTTACCGTATGAGCATCTACACGATCAATCTTTGCTCCAATTTCTTCCATTGCCTGAAGTAAGACATTAATATCTCTCACGTTAGGTAGATTATCAATTGTAACTGTTTCATCCGTCATAATTGCTGCCGCCAAAATAGCAAGTGCTGCATTTTTTGCGCCACCAATTTCTACTTCACCATATAAAGGATTTCCACCCTTAACTACAAATTGTTCCATTTCCCACCTCAATGATATTTACGCTTTACAAACATGTAATTATAGACGTGTTTTCGTGATTTTGTCAAGGAAAACTATATATTCTCCTATATACTATGCCATTTTCACGAAATTGTTATTCACAACTTGATACTTTTGAAAGAGCCTCAATTAAGGCATCCACTGTTTCTTCAATTGATAATCCATCTTCTGAAACCGTTATATCTGCATATTTCTCGTAAAGAGGTGTTCTTTCCATAAACAAGTCATGAAGGTTCTGACCATCTTTTAGCACAACTCCACGTCCTTTTATATCCTCAAGTCGTTTTTCCAATGTTTCATATGGCACCTTTAAGTATACCACATAACCAATGGATGAGAGATGTTCCATTGCCTCTTTTCCATATACGACACTTCCACCCGTTGCAATAATCGTATGATTTGCCTCAATCGAAGCATTGATGCGATTTTCCACTTCAATAAATCCTTCCGGGCCTACCTTAGCAATAATGTCTCTTAATAATTTACCTTCTTTTTCCTGTATCACAAGATCAGCATCTAAAAACTGATATCCAATTACCTTAGCAAGGATAACGCCGACGGTGCTTTTACCCACCCCCGGCATTCCAATTAAAACAATGTTTTTCTTCGACATATTAGTTGCCTTCTGTTCCATCTACTGCTTCTGTTTCTTTTACCTGTGTAAATAGGTTTACGAAATTAATTTTTTCTAATAATTTTTCATCGTAATCCCATCCATCATCTTCCTGCCATGCCGTAAGCACTTCAGTGTAATGATTATCTTGACGCTCTGCAATAATTGTTTCACGATTTGTGTTTGTTGCTTCTTCATCAGTTTCCGCAGTAAGAACGGCGATATAATAACTTGATTCGCCTTCTACAAGACCTGTATCTTCACCTTCTTCAAGTTCATCTAAGGCAGTCTTAAGTACTTCTTCAAGTCCTGTATCAGCTGCTGCATAAGTTCTTTCTGTCACAGTAAGACCTTCTGCTTCTGCTGCATCACTTAATGTTTCTCCATCTGCAACAGCTTCTGCAATCGCTTCTGCCTGTTCTTTGGCAGCTTCTTTTTCTTCATCTGTATATTCTACATACTGGTAACTTTCATCATAATATCCTTCTGCAGAGATTGTTACGATATCGTAACCTCTCATATTTGCTTCCTCATCAGATATTTCTACATCTACTTCTGCAACAATTGCATCATACATCTTATCTTTAATCGTATATAGAGTAAGCATCTCTTCTACGATTTCCTGTGTTGCTCCAAGTTCGGCAATTGCTTCTTTTGAGTTTGCATCCATAAAAGCTTTTGCTGTTTCCTCGATGGTTGTTTTTTCTGCATCTGTCAATGCCACGTTGTATTCATCTGCATGTTCTTTCAATGTATACATTTCATGAACTGATTCAAGAATCTGACTCTTTAAATCTTCCTGCATAACAGTTCCATTTCCGTATACATCTGTATGCCACGCATCTTCTCCAATATATGGAACGATATAATCATCACTTAATGCCTGTTCATAACGGCACATAAAATTTACAAGCCCAAGCGAAACTTCTGTATCCCCCATGGTTGCAAGTGTTGCATCCTTATCAATCTGACTACATCCTGCTAATAATGATAAACTTAGTACCCCTGTTAAAAGAAGTACTGCAATTCTTTTTGCTTTCATTCTTTCCTCCTAAGCGTGTCTCAATCATTTGAAACATCTTTATTATTATAATGAGTTTCTCCGCTTGTTACAAGTATTTCCTTCATTTGAATGAGTAATTCCAAAAGATTTTCTAAAACATCCTTGTTCTTAACGCGAGAATTAGCGTTGAGCATATACGAAAAATATGGTCTTTTAGCATCCATTTTAAAAGAAAGTGCTGGAGCAAGTTTCGTCACTAAGTCCGGGATTTTAACCGGATCTATCTTTGCACGTTCAAACATGAAAAGTTTTAGTTCTTCCCCCTGCTGCTTTACTTCTTCTACATATACGTGATTTGCCATCGCCTTTAATCTTGCAATCGTAAGAAGATTTTGTACTGATTTTGGCGGTTCCCCAAAACGATCAATAAGTTCTTCTAACATCTCGTCACTTTCCTCTTGGGTCTCAATCCCTGCAATTCTCTTATACATATCAAGTTTCTGAAACTCATTTGAAATATACGTAACCGGAATAAATGCATCTGTCTTAATATCTACCGAAGTATCAAATCGCTCTTCCGTAATAATTCCTTTAGCCTCTTTTACTGCCTCATTTAACATTTTGCAGTACAAATCGTATCCAACAGCCTCCATATGACCACTTTGTTCTGCCCCAAGAAGATTTCCTGCTCCACGTATTTCCAAATCTCGCATCGCAATTTTAAATCCACTTCCCAAATCCGAGTATTCTTTAATTGCCGCAAGTCGTTTTTCCGCAACTTCTTTTAACATCTTGTTTCTTCGATACATTAAGAAGGCATATGCCGTACGGTTCGAACGGCCTACTCTTCCCCTTAACTGATACAACTGTGAAAGGCCCATATTGTCTGCATCATGAATAATCATGGTGTTAACATTTGAAATATCAAGCCCGGTTTCAATAATTGTCGTAGATACTAAAACATCAATTTCACCGTTAATAAACGCATACATAATGCGCTCAAGTTCCGTCTCCCTCATTTGTCCATGTGCAAATGCAACCGTTGCTTCCGGAACAAGCGCCTGAATCTTATTTGTCACTTCGTCGATATCTTTTACTTTGTTATACACATAATATACCTGTCCATCACGTGACAATTCTCTTGAAATTGCTTCGCGGACAAGTTCTTCATTGTATTCCATAACATAAGTCTGAATCGGAACTCGGTCCATTGGTGGTTCTTCTAAAACACTCATATCGCGTATTCCAATCAAACTCATATGCAAAGTTCTTGGGATAGGAGTAGCGGTAAGTGTGAGTACATCTACATTGGTTTTTAACTGTTTAATCTTTTCTTTATGTGCGACCCCAAAACGTTGTTCTTCATCGATAATTAAAAGTCCTAAATCTTTAAATACAACATCTTTTGAAAGAATGCGATGCGTTCCAATAACGATATCCACCTGTCCCTTCTTCAGATCTTCGATGCTCTTTTTTTGTTCCGATGCCGAGCGGAATCGACAAAGTAAATCCACCCGAACAGGAAAATCCTGCATACGCTGTGAAAAATTGTTGTATACCTGCTGTGCCAGAATGGTGGTTGGTGCAAGGTATGCTACCTGCTTCCCTTCTTGCGCAGCTTTAAAGGCAGCACGAATCGCAATTTCTGTTTTTCCATAACCGACGTCTCCACAAATCAACCGGTCCATAATCTTGCGACTTTCCATATCCTGTTTTGTAGCCATAATTGCGAGTTCCTGGTCCTCTGTTTCCTGAAACGGAAAAAGTTCCTCAAACTCCTTTTGCCAAACCGTATCTGGCCCATATACAAAACCATTTTCCTCTTCCCTTGCTGCGTAGAGTTTTACCAAATCTTCAGCAATTTGTTTTACCGCTCCACGCACCCGGGATTTTGTCTTATTCCATTCCTGACCACCTAATTTGTTAAGTTTTGGTTTCCTTGCATCCTTGCCAGCAAATTTTTGGATTAGTTCCAACTGTGTAGCCAAAATATACAAATTCGAACCACCAGAATATTCTATTTTAATATAATCCTTCATCTTTCGGTCGACTTCTATTTTTTCAATACCACGATAAATTCCCAAACCATGATTTTCATGTACCACATAGTCACCAACATTCAAATCTGTAAAGCTCTGAATTTTTTCTCCTTCATAGGTACGATGACGTTTTTTCTTTTTCTTTTCTCCTCCAAAAATATCCGTCTCCGTAATCACCGCAAACTGCAAAATCGGATATTCATATCCACGATGTACTTTTCCATAGCATACCATAATCTGCCCTGGTAAAAGTTCATGATCATAGTCTTCTGTGTAAAAACTATTAAACCCTTCATCGAGTAAGTCCTGTGCCAATCGGTTTGCTCTCGTTCTAGAGCCAGATAATAAAATAACACGGTATCCACCCTTTTTATAACGCTCCAAATCTTTAATCAAGAGTTCCATACTACTGTTATATGCACTTACACTCTTCGTACTTACACTATAGGAAGCAAGTAATTTTAAACCCGGATTCTTTTGTTCCAAAGTTGAAATCGAAATACAGCTATAGCTCTCCAATTTCGCCATTACTTCTTTATGCAAAAAGAGTTCTTTCATCTGACCTGGCAAAATATATCCTTTTTCCAAGCGCTGTTTCATGCTCTCAGAGAATTCAACTTCTGTTTGTTTTCCTCTTTCTACACTTCTTGTAATTTCATCAAAAAAGATAAATGTATCGTCCGCATCAAAGTAATCTAGAAGACCAACTTTTTCTTTCGAAAAATACGACAAGAACGCATC
>JAXJUI010000093.1:0-38506 GCA_036309165.1 Agathobacter sp.
ATGTACATCATGTGGCTCAACTGGTGCAAAAGCAGGAACTTCACCTGAAACATGTCCAAAATGTGGTGGAAAAGGAAAAGTAGTTTACTCACAGCAATCACTTTTTGGAATGATGCAAAATGTACAGACTTGTCCAGATTGTAACGGGACAGGAAAAATTGTACGCGAAAAATGTCCAGATTGTCGTGGTACAGGATATATTGCGAAGAAAACACGTAAGACTGTAGAAATTCCAGCTGGTATAGATAATGGTCAGTGCGTAAGACTTCGTGATTATGGTGAACCAGGAAAGAATGGTGGACCAAGAGGAGATTTGCTTGTAGAAGTAATTGTATCAAGAAACTCTTCATTAGAACGTCAGGATATGAACATCTTTTCAAATGCTTCTATTTCATTTGCAATCGCAGCGCTTGGTGGCGATATAAGAATTAAAACTGTAGATGGAGATATTATTTATACGGTAGCACCAGGAACACAGACTGGAACAAGAATTCGTTTGAAAGGAAAAGGTGTTCCATCACTTCGTAATAAAGAGATTCGTGGTGATCATTATGTTACATTAATCGTAAATACTCCAACCGGATTAAGTAAAGAAGCAAAAGAATTACTCCAGAAATTTGATGCGGAAACAGGCGGTTCTTTAACAAAAGAAAATGGTGCATCAACGGAAAAACACGAGAAGAAAAAAGGCTTTATGGAAAAAATCAAAGAGTCTTTAGACGAACTGTAATAACTTTTTATAGAATATTAGTGCAAAACGACTATAGCCATGAACCACAAAATGTTGTATTATAAGTTTTGAAATGATGACTTATAGAAACTATATCTAGGCTACGTGAGGTGTGTGCTATGACTCTTGAACAAGAAAGACAGGCATTAGACGAACAAAAACGCAAGCTAGAAAGAGAACGACAGGAATTTACAAGAAGGGTTGAAATCGAAGACCGTAGATTAGAGCAGCAACAAAAGCTTTTTGATATGAAGGTTAAGATTTTAGAAGAAGAACTCATTAAACTTGCTACAGAAAGAGAACAGATGGAAAAACAAAAGGAATTCTACAGTAGAGTTCATGAGTTTAATTCTCGTTCTTATCACTACGAACCAGTAGAAGAGAAAGTGGTAAAAGGTGAAATGTTCTTTAGTGGAGTTGGAAATAAACAATCCCTTCGAAAGCGTTATAAAGACTTGATTAAGATTTATCATCCAGACAATGTTGATGGGGATCATGGAACGATTCAAGAGATTAATCGTGAGTATGACCACCTTAGTAAAGTGTTTGTATAGTATTTGATAAGATAAACTACCAAATGTAATGTTTGGTAGTTTTTTTTGATAGGAAATTCCTATCAAATAAAAACGCTCCGCAGGGATGCGCACCTCGCGGAGATGAAGTTAGTCGTAAACGACACCGCTCGGGCGCGAAAGAGTCCGTCGAGCGGACTCTTTGTTCTTGAAAATCCACTCTTTTACACACATAAATGGTCACACGAAATACCTTTGTGACAAAATGTTGCCATGTGACCGCCGTGTGACCGAAGGGGTATATGATGGCTATAGACATTTGGTAGAAGGCTTGAAACGTACTATTAAATTTTTGGGAGATTTTAAACATGAAGAACAAAATTTTGAAAAGTGTATTAGCATTATGTGTTGTTAGTACGATGGTGGTTGGAACCGTTTCTACTTCTTTGGCAAGTGATGCAATCGCAGCACCTGAATCAACAGAAGAAGTGACAGTTGGTGATGTGATTGATGCAATTGAAGATGCAGAAAAGGAAGCATCTGATGTAATTGTTTCACTTCCATTCGGTGATGTAAAAGAAACAGAAGAAGATGTAGTAGCAGATGAAGAAAATGCCGCTGGAGACATTCAGGATGCAACAGATATCATTGCAGATGCAGAAGGAAAAGTAGAAGAAGCATTAGATGGAACAGATGTATCTGGCGAAGTGGATACAGCTTCAGAATCTGTAGAAAATGTTCTTACAGATATTTCTGATTTAAATGCAACGGTTGATGCTGCAATTGAAAAATATGGGGATGCTGATGCTTTTGAATTCGAAAGTAGTGAGCAGGCAAAAGAAGTTCTTGATGAAGTAGATGCAGCATATACAGCAGCTTCAGAAGCTTATACAACTGCTCAGAACGACTTAACAGCAGCACAGGAAGCAGTTGCTGCAGCACAGGAAAAAGTAACAGCAGCACAGGAAATTTCCGATGAAGCTTTAGCAGAAGCAGAAGCTGAACTTGCAAATGCACAGGCATTTTTAGCAGTTGCAGAGGCAAATGCAAAAGAAGCATATGATAGAGTAGCTCTTGTATCAGGAATTTTAACAAAAGCTTCTGACTTACTTGAAAGCTGGAAAAACGACGTAGATGGAACAATTGAAGATTTAAAAGACTCATTAGAAGATTCTTATGATGATTTGCAGGATGCTATTGATGAACTTGAGACAGAAGAAAAAGATTTCATTGATGCAATTACAACATTTAATGAGAAATATGCAGCATTTATTACAGCAGCAGATAAATTTTACAATAGTGTTTTAGATGCAGCTGAAAAAGAAGCAGCATTAAATGAAATGAAAGTAGCATATGAAGATGCATTAGAAGCTTATAATGAAGCACAGGCAGCGTTTGATGCTTGTGATAAATCAGATTTTACAGAAGAAGAATTAGAAATTCTTGGAACTGATGAATTTATTATTAATATGCAAAATGCGGTTGAGGCAGCACAGGAAGCTTATGATGCACAGTTTTCTCGTGTGAGTTATCTTACAGAAGTAGAAGCTTTGAAAGATAAACTTGTAGATGGAAGCCTTACAGCTGATGAAAGAAAAGACGTGGCAAAAGAAATTGCAGAGTTATTGATTGCAAATGAACTTGCATGTGGTAATATGGTTACTTTTGATGAGTCTGCAGAATGCTATGGATTATATGATGGTATTTTCGTAGTAACAGATTCAAGTGATTCTGTTGTAGCACGTTATGGATATAAACTCGATGAGGAAAATCATGTTGTAAATATATATTTAATTCCTGAAGCAGAAGGTTTCTTAACATATAAAGGAATTAGATGTGAAATTAAAAAAGATGGTGAGTCTAGATACATTGAGTTCGAAGGTAAACAGTTAAGTGTTCGCGTTGAAGCCGATAAATGGGAAGTTAACGAAAAGAAATTTGTTCCAACAAAAGCAAAACGAAAAGTGGACCTTGTATATCATGATGTAGAAGAAAAGGATGGTAAATATTTCTTAGTAACTTTATTAGGAACTTTACCTATGTATAACATTGATCCAGTGAAAATGACAGCTGATGTAAAAGGGGCTTTTAGTTCTTCTTCCGCAAAAATAAAAGGGGAATATCGAGATAACTGGGTTGAAGCATCGTATTCTCAAGATGCAGAAGGAATGACAGATTCTAACAAATTTGATATTGCTAAAGAAAATGAAAAATTAGAAGAACTTTTAGCTGCATATGATGCAATGAGTAGCAAGAAGGAAACAGCTGAAGAACTTCAGGAATTATGGACAGCGATGAAAGATGCTGAATCTAATTATGAAGATACAGATTTAGGAACTCTTGTAAATCTTCCAGTAAGCGTTGCAGATTTGTTTAATACCGTAAAAATCAGCAATATTGATGACTTAAATGCTGTTATGGATGCAATTAGCACACTTACAAATTCAGAAGCTGGAATTTTCTCAAAAACAAGCGCAGCAATTAAGTTGTTAAATTTTGTTAATGTTGAAGGCGTAGATGCAAAAGAACTTGCAGAAGCAGTTCTTGATAAAGATTCTTATAAACATGAATATGTAATGGCTTGGCTTGCAGCATTAGAAGCAAAAGGTGATGTTGCAAAATCAGCATGGGATGTTGTTATAGCAACAGAAGAAACAATCGTTTCTGGTTTAGTAGTAATCAGTGAAGGACAGCAGCTTGGCGATGCAGCAGTTGATGTATTGTTAGCACAAATTAAAAGAGATATTTTAGAAGGAAGCGTTAGCGTATTAGTCATTGCATCTGATGTATTAGGTGCAGCTGATAGTATTGTTTCTTCATTAGAAGCAAAAGTTTCTGCCCTTGAAGCAGAAACAGAAGAAGCATATAATGCTGTACTTGCAGCTCAGGAAGCATTAGATGCATTAAAATTGACAAATCCAGGACAGGATGCAATTGATGCAGCGCAGGCTGAACTTGATGCAGCAAATGAAACATTAGCCGCATTAGAAGAAAAACTTGCTGAAGCAGAAACAGCCCTTTTGGATGCAAAAGATTATCGTGCTGAAGCAGAAGCTGAATATGAAAAACTTGTTGAATCTGAGGATTCTGATAAGGATGACACAGATGATACAGACGACAAAGATGACACAGATGATGCGGATGATACAGATGATACAGATGATGTGACAACACCAGGTGAAACAGTGCCAGGCGGAACAACACCAGGAGAAACAGTGCCAGGAGGAACAACAACACCTTCTGTACCTGAATCAACTCCAATTGCAAACATCATTAACGCAGCTGAAGCAGCTCCAGTAGTAATGCCTGCTCCAGCAGTAATTGCTGCAAATCCTGCAAATGCAGTGGCTAATACTCCAGTAACAATTGATGATGAAGAAACACCACTTGCAGCAAATGATGAGGAAGATGATGTTGAAGATGAAGAAGAAACTACAGAAATCGAAGATGAAGATACACCATTAAATGCAACAGATACACAGGTTGTTCCAGAAGTTAAAAAAGGATTCAACTGGTGGTGGTTATTACTTCTTCTTATCCCAGTAGCTGGTGTTACAGGATATGTAATTTATAAAAAGAAAGTACAAAAAGTAACTACAGAAGAATAAAAATTTGTTCAAAAAGGTGCGTGACTCAAAATGAGTTGCGCACCTTTTAAATTTATAGTATAGTGTGTTATTGGGAAAAAACTGCATTTTTTAAGATGATGAGAATGTGAGGTTACGAATATGAAGTGGAAAAAGTACACGATCGAGACAACTACAGCAGCGGAAGATTTTATGGCTTCCATGCTTATGGATATTGGGATTGAAGGAATTGAAATCGAAGATAACATTCCTTTGACAAAAGAAGATCAGGCAGATATGTTTATTGATTTCTTACCAGAACTTCCACCGGATGAAGGAATAAGTCATATCAGCTTCTATATCGAAGATGATGGAAGTGACCAGACAGAAATATTAAAACAGGTAAAACTTGGTTTAGAAGATTTAAGAAGTACTGTTGAAGTTGGTTCTGGAATGATTACATCATCCGAAACAGAAGATTTAGACTGGATTAACAACTGGAAAAAATATTTTACTTCATTTTCTATTGATAACATCTTTATTAAACCTACATGGGAAGAATTAAAAGAAGAAGATAAAGATAAAATCTTAATCGAGATTGATCCTGGAATTTCTTTTGGAACAGGAAAACATGAGACAACACAGCTATGTATTCGTCAGCTTGCAAAATATATTAATGGAACAAAACCAAAAGTATTAGATGTTGGGTGTGGAAGTGGTATTCTTTCAATTGTAGCGCTGAAACTCGGTGCTAGAGAAGTTGTTGGAACAGACCTTGATGCAGACTGTATGATTTCTACAAAAGAAAATATGGAAGTAAATCATCTTGATGCAAATCTTGGAACATTTTATGTTGGAAACCTGATTGACGATGTAGAACTTCAGAATACGGTTGGAACGGAAGAATATGAAATCGTCGTTGCAAATATTTTGGCAGATGTTATTATTCCTATGGCACCGGTGATTCCAGCAAGGCTGAAAAAGGACGGTTACTTTATTACTTCAGGAATTATCAATTTTAAAGAAAATGAAGTAAAAGAAGCCATTGAAAAAGCTGGGCTTGAAGTTGTTGAAATTAATCACCAGGGTGAGTGGGTAAATATTACTGCACGTAAAAACTAGAGGTTATTATGTATCAATTTTTTGTAGAAGACCATCAGGTTCGTGAAACAGAAATTTCTATTCTTGGAAGTGATGTAAATCATATTAAAAATGTCCTTCGCATGAAACCGGGAACTAAGGTTCGAATCAGTGATGAAAGTGGGCATTCATTCTTTTGTTTATTAGAAAGTATTACGGAAGATGAAGTAATTGCTACAATTTCGGAAGTGGATGGAAAAGGAACGGAGTTAGATAACAAAATTTACCTCTTTCAAGGACTTCCAAAGGGCGATAAAATGGAACTTATCATCCAGAAAGCGGTTGAACTTGGTGTGTATGAAGTTATTCCTGTTGCAATGCGTAATTGTGTTGTGAAATTGGATGATAAAAAGGCGGCAAAGAAAATAGAACGATGGCAGGAAATTGCAAAAAGTGCCGCAAAGCAATCAAAACGTACATTGATTCCTGAAATTAAAGCGCCACTTTCGTGGAAATTGGCACTTGAGAAAGCCAAAGAATTGGATGTTGTGTTAGTTCCTTATGAAAATGAAAGGGGAATGGAAGCAACAAGAGAAGTGATTCGTTCGATTCGTCATGGCCAGAGTATCGGAATTTTTGTAGGACCTGAGGGCGGATTTGCAATCGATGAGATTACAAATGTGTCAGAAGAAATGCATCGTATTTCTTTGGGAAGAAGAATACTTCGTACAGAAACAGCTGGACTTGCAACACTTTCCATGCTTGTGTACGAACTTGATGAATAAGAAAAGAAGAAGAGAGAAAAATGGAAGCATATTTAGATAATTCTGCCACAACCAGATGTTGTGATAAAGCAACCGAAATGATGGTGACCCTTTTGACAAAAGATTATGGAAATCCATCTTCTTTACACATGAAAGGTGTGGATGCAGAGAAATATATTACAGAAGCAAAAGAGAGAATTGCAAAGACGTTAAAAGTACAGGAAAAAGAAATTGTCTTTACTTCAGGTGGAACAGAGTCTAATAATCTTGCACTTATTGGAGCTGCACTTGCTAATCAAAGAGCTGGAAAACACATTATTTCTACATGTATTGAACACCCATCTGTTTCAAATCCGCTTATTTGGTTAGAAGAAAATGGATTTGAGGTAACTTTTTTAAAAGTAGATAAGTATGGTGTGATTTCTTTAGAAGAATTAAAAGAAGCAATGCGCCCTGATACAATTCTTGTTTCTCTTATGCAGGTAAACAATGAGATCGGCGCAGTGGAGCCAATTGAAGAAGCGGGAAAAATCATTAAAGAGATAAATCCAAATTGTATTTTTCATGTGGATGCAATTCAGTCATATGGAAAAATGCGTATCATGCCAAAGAAATTAAACTGCGATATGCTTTCGGTTAGTGGACATAAGATTCATGGACCAAAAGGAAGTGGATTTTTATATATTAAAGATAAGACGAAAGTGAAACCACAGATGTTAGGCGGAGGACAGCAAAAAGGAATGCGTTCTGGAACGGAAAATGTTCCGGCAATTGCAGGGCTTGGTGTTGCGGCTGAAGAAATCTATACAGATTTCGAAGAAAAAGTAGAGCATTTATATGAACTAAAAGAATACTTTATCGAGCAAGTAACAAAGATTGATGGGGTATCCGTAAATGGTCATATTTCAAAAGATTCCGCTCCTCACATTATTAGTGTGAGTATCAAAGGTGTAAGAGCGGAAGTTATTCTTCATACATTAGAAGATAGAAATATATATGTTTCATCAGGTAGTGCATGTTCATCGAACAAGCCTGCACTTAGTGGAACATTAAAAAACATTGGACTTGCAAATGATTTGCTTGATTCAACGATTCGTTTCAGCTTTTGTGTAAATACAACAAAAGAAGAAGTTGATTATGCATTAGAAGTGATGAAAGAAGTGATACCAATGTTGCAGAAGTATACAAGAAAATAATAAGAAAGAGGATTATATGTACAGTTCATTTTTAATCAAATATGCAGAAATTGCTATTAAAGGAAAAAACAGATATCTCTTTGAGGATGCATTAGTAAATAATATTCGTTATCAGTTAAAAAACGTAGACGGACAGTTTAATGTTCGAAAAGAAAACGGAAGAATTTATGTTGAAACAGAAGGTGACTTTGATTATGACGAGACAGTTGCAGCATTACAAAGAACCTTTGGTATAGTCGGAATTTGTCCAGTATTATTAGTAGAAGATGAAGGTTTTGATAAACTTGCGGAAGATGTCATTGAACATGTAAGGGAAACTTATCCTGACCGTAATTTTACATTTAAAGTTTTCTCACGCCGCGCAAGAAAGAATTATCCAATGACATCAATGGAGTTAAGCGCAGCAATTGGGGAAAAACTTCTTGAAGCTTTCCCAGAAATGAAAGTAGATGTACATAATCCACAGGTTATGATTCATGTAGAAGTTCGTCCTAAAATCAATATTTATTCAACAGAACTTCCAGGACCAGGGGGAATGCCACTTGGAACAGCAGGAAAAGCTATGCTTCTTCTTTCTGGTGGAATTGATAGCCCGGTAGCTGGATATATGATTGCAAAACGTGGTGTAACACTTGAAGCTACCTATTTCCATGCACCACCATACACAAGTGAAAGAGCAAAACAAAAAGTTGTGGATTTAGCAAGGAAGGTTGCTCGCTATTCGGGACCAATTAAATTGAATGTTGTTAATTTTACAGATATTCAGTTATACATTTACGAGAAATGTCCACATGAAGAATTGACAATCATCATGAGACGCTACATGATGAAAATCGCTGAACACTTTGCAAAAGAAGGAAAAAGTCTTGGCCTTATTACAGGGGAAAGTATCGGACAGGTTGCTTCGCAGACTATGCAGTCACTTGCAGCAACAAATGAAGTATGTACACTTCCTGTATATCGTCCATGTATTGCAATGGATAAGCAGGATATTGTAAATATTGCAGAAAGAATTGATACATATGAAACATCAATTCTTCCATTTGAAGATTGTTGTACAATTTTCGTTGCAAAACATCCGGTTACAAAACCAAATGTAGACTTTATCAAGAAATCAGAACTTAAGCTTGCGGAAAAGATTGATAAGCTTATGGAAGAAGCAATTAATAGCGTAGAAGTGATTATGGTAGATGCAAAATAGCATGAAACTATATGATGAAAAAAGAAAAGAGCACACGTATCTGTGTGCTCTTTAAATCTTTTGTATTTGATTGAGATTATTCAATGATGTATGGTTTTAATACTTCCATAATCTCATCAAGGTTTGTTTCAGTATGAATTGCAAGATCGATAGGTTTTGATAAGTCTAAACTAAAAATACCCATGATTGATTTTGCATCAATAACATATCTTCCTGAAATTAAATCAAAGTCGAAATCAAACTGTGAAATTGAATTAACAAATGATTTGACTTTTCCGATTGAGTTTAATGAAATCTGAACTGTTTTCATAGCAAACCTCCTTACAAACTGTTGTTTCTAAAACAATAATAGTGGTTTTGCTTTTGAAAGTCAATTATATTAGAGGTAAAATTAATGAAAAAAGCAGCATTACATAATTTAGGGTGCAAAGTAAATGCATATGAAACAGAAGCAATGCAACAAATGCTTGAAAAAGCTGGATATGAAATTGTTGATTTTCATGAATATGCAGATGTGTATGTAATCAACACTTGTTCAGTAACCAATATGGCAGATCGTAAATCTAGACAAATGTTGCACCGTGCGAAAAAAAATAATAAAGATGCGATTGTTGTTGCAACTGGATGCTATGTTCAAACAAAAGAAAAAGAAGCATTAGAAGATTTAGCAATCGATATTTTGATTGGTAACAATAAAAAGCACGAATTGGTAGATCGTATTAATGCATTTGTTAAAGATAGAGATGATAAAAATGATGTAATCGACATTAATGACGGTGTACAGGAATATGAAGAACTTTTCTTATCTGAAACAGCAGAACATACGCGTGCATTTATCAAAGTACAGGATGGTTGCAATCAGTTTTGTAGTTATTGCATTATTCCATATGCGCGAGGAAGAGTTCGCAGCCGAAAAGTAGAAAATGTATTAGAAGAAGTAAATCGTTTGGCAAAGAATGGATATAAAGAAGTAGTTCTTACAGGGATTCATCTTAGTTCTTATGGTGTGGACTGTGATGATAATTTGCTCCACTTGATTGAAGAAATCCATAAGGTGGAAGGGATTAAGAGAATTCGCCTAGGTTCATTGGAGCCAAGACTTATTACAGAGGATTTTGTAAAAAAACTTTGTACGCTTGAAAAAGTTTGTCCACATTTCCATTTGTCATTACAAAGTGGTTGCGATGCAACACTTTTGAGAATGAATCGAAAATACACAACAGAAGAATATGAGAATGGATGTAAGATTCTTCGTAAATACTATAATCATCCGGCGATTACAACGGATGTAATTGTAGGTTTTCCGGGTGAGACAGAAGAAGAATTTGAAGAAACAAGAAAATTCTTAGAAAGAATTCATTTCTATGAGATGCATATTTTTCAATATTCAAAGCGCCAAGGAACAAGAGCTGCGGTAATGCCAAATCAGGTTCCTGAACCAGTGAAAAAGGAACGCAGCAATATTTTGTTGGAACTAGAAAAGAAAATGTCAGAAGAATTCCGTGCGTACTACCTTGGAACTAAGCAGGAAGTGCTGTTTGAAGAAAAAGTAGTAATAGATGGCAAAGAAGTTTATGTAGGATATAACAGGGAATACGTAAAGGTCGCAAAAGAGTCAGAAGATAATCTGGAAAACCAAATAGAGGTTGTAATTTTTGATACTATCGTTTAGAATGAAAGTATTAAAGGCGAGGGCGTGAGAATATGCAAGATTTAAACAACACACAATTTTTTACAGTAGAAAAGGAGCCGGAGCTTCAAGTAAAAGATGTTCTTGAAATCGTATTTCGTGCGTTATCTGAGAAAGGATATAACCCTGTAAATCAGATCGTAGGATATATTATGTCAGGTGATCCAACCTATATCACAAGCCATAATAATGCGAGAAGTATGATTATGAAAGTTGAACGTGATGAATTAGTCGAAGAGGTACTTAATTCATACATCAAGAACAACGCTTGGTAAGAAAACTACCGGTAGGTATTTTATGCGAATTTTAGGACTAGACTTTGGTTCGAAAACGGTTGGCGTGGCAGTGACGGATGAACTTATGATTACCGCTCAGGGCGTTGAAATCATAAGGAGAGAAAAGCCGGGAAAACTTCGTCAAACGCTTGCTCGAATCGATGAATTGGTAGCTTATTACAACGTGGAGAAGATTGTACTTGGGTTGCCAAAGAATATGAATGACACAGAGGGCGAGCGTTGCGAAAAGACGAGAGAATTCAAGGAAATGTTAGAAAAACGTACAGGACTTGAAGTGATTCTCTGGGATGAGAGGCTTACTACAGTGGCCGCTGATGAAGCAATGATCGAAATGGGCATTCGAAGAGAAGACCGCAAGAAGTATGTGGATGAAATTGCGGCAATGTTTATTTTGCGCGGATATTTAGAATATTTGGAATCGCAAAAAAAATAAAAAATAAAAGTAACGTTTATACAAATGAAAACAGGTATTGTTTTCATTTGTTTTCGTGCGCAAATATGTAAGAGCTTAAGTAAATTAAATTAAAATAATATAATCATTGAAGAAAGGAAAAAATATGGAAACAGTAGTATTTACAGATCCCGAAACAGGTGAAGTGGCTGAATTTTTGGTAGAAGAAGAAACAGAATTAAACGGAAATAAATATTTATTAGTATCCGAGGAATTGGATGGAGAATATGCCGCTTATATTTTAAAAGAAGTTGTAACAGAAGATGACGAAATACTTTATGAAATGCTTGAAGATGATGTGGAATTTCAGGCACTTGCTAAAGTGTTTTCGGAACTTGTTGATGAAGAAACAGATATAGAGTATTAGAAAGGACGGAACAGGTTTGAGTAAATTAAAAATTATACCACTCGGAGGACTAGAACAAATCGGCATGAATATTACTGCCTTTGAGTATGAAGACAGTATTATTGTTGTGGATTGTGGGTTGTCGTTCCCTGAGGATGACATGCTTGGAATCGACCTTGTTATTCCAGATGTCACATATTTAAAAGATAATATTGATAAAGTAAAGGGATTTTTCATCACACATGGTCATGAAGATCATATTGGAGCAATCCCATATGTATTGAAAGATATTAATGTACCAATTTATGCGACAAAGCTTACAATTGGACTTATTGATCATAAACTTGAAGAGCATGACATGCTAAAAAAGGTAAAACGTAAAGTTGTAAAATACGGGCAGCACATTAACTTAGGATGTTTCCGTGTCGAATTTATTAAAACAAATCACAGTATTCAGGATGCGGCAGCACTTGCAATTTATTCACCAGCAGGTATTGTTGTGCATACGGGTGATTTTAAAATTGACTATACGCCTGTATTTGGAGACGCAATTGATTTACAGAGATTTGGTGAAATTGGAAAAAAAGGAGTACTTGCACTTCTTTGTGATAGTACAAATGCAGAAAGACCTGGTTCGACACAGTCGGAAAAATCAGTAGGCGCTACATTAGAAAATATTTTTGCAGAGCATAAATCAAGCAGAATTATTATTGCGACTTTTGCATCGAATGTAGACCGTGTACAGCAGATTATTAACTGTGCAGATAAATATGGGCGTAAGGTAGCAATCGAAGGACGAAGCATGGTAAATACGATTGACATTGCTTCAAAACTTGGATATCTTACTTTGCCAGATAATATTTTGATAGATGCTGATGTTCTTCGTAATTATCCAGATGAACAGACAGTTATTATTACAACAGGTAGTCAGGGTGAATCTATGGCTGCACTTTCACGTATGGCGTATGGAATGCACCGCAAAATTGTAATTAAACCAAAAGATACGATTGTATTTAGTTCAAGCCCAATTCCAGGAAATGAGAAATCTGTTACTGGAATTATCAATGAATTAATGAGAAAAGGTGCAGAAGTAATTTTCTCAGATGTTCATGTTTCGGGTCATGCCTGTATCGAAGATATCAAACTTATTTATTCTTTGGTAAATCCAAAATATGCAGTTCCTGTGCATGGAGAATACAAACATCTAATCGCGCAGGCAAAGATTGCAGAAGAACTTGGTATGGATAAAGATAACATCAAGATTCTTTCTTCTGGAGATGTGTTAGAACTTGATGCCGATGGAGCAGAAGTTACTGGACGTGTTCAGGTTGGAAATGTCATGGTAGATGGACTTGGCGTCGGTGATGTTGGAAATATCGTAATCCGTGATAGACAAAAACTTGCAGAAGATGGTATTATTATTGTTGTTATGACATTAGAAGCTGGTTCGGGACAGGTGCTTGCTGGACCGGACATTGTATCACGTGGATTTGTTTATGTAAGAAATTCAGAAAGTTTGATGGATGAAGCTCAGGCAATTCTTAATGCGACAATGGAGCGTATGATGGATAATGGAGTAACAGACTGGGGCAAAATCAAAAATGAAGTAAAAGATGCTCTCGGTGATTTTGTTTGGAAAGAAACAAAGAGACGTCCAATGATTATGCCAATAATTATGGAAGTATAAGGATACTTGGACATAGGAGAAATTATGAAAGTCAACAAAGCTGTATTAAAGACAATAAAAATTGTGCTTGGTATTACGATTGCAGCACTTGTAGTTGTGGGAACTTACCGTTTATGTGTAATTGGATACGATATGGGATATCGTGTGTTTACAGAACCTGCAATGGACACAGAACCTGGAAAAGATGTGGTAGTAACCATTGAGCCGGGAATGTCAAAAAGCGAAATTGGACAAATGTTAGAAGATAAGGGATTGATTCGTGATGCGCAACTCTTTGTTTTTCAGGTATATTTGTCAGACTATAAGAATTCCATTGTGCCGGGGACTTATACACTAAATACTTCGATGACAGCGAAGCAGATGATGATTGCAATTGAAAATGAAAATATCAAACCGGAAAGTACAGAAGATGATACAGAGTCTGGAACTGAGGCTATAGACAATGAGGAATCATCAGAGGTAAACACGGAGGAATAAAATGGTAGTAGATGAACGTTTGGTAACGTACATCAATTCCTTAGATAAAGGAAATACCGAGATTTTAGACATCATAGAAAGAGAAGCTTTGGATACGTATGTCCCAATCATTCGAAAGGAAATGCAAAGCTTTTTGAAGTTAATACTTGCAATGCAAAAACCAATGCGTATTCTCGAAGTGGGAACAGCGGTTGGTTTTTCTGCAGTTTTGATGGCAGAATATAATCCGGTAAAATGTGAAATTGTTACCATAGAAAATTATGATAAAAGAATTCCAATTGCGCGTGAAAACTTTAAGCGAGCAGGAAAAGAATCGCAGATTACACTTTTAGAAGGTGATGCCGCTGAGGTGTTAAAAACAATTGAAAAGCCTTTTGATTTTATTTTTATGGATGCAGCAAAAGGACAATATATTCATTTTATGCCAGAAGTACTTCGCCTCTTAAAGGTGGGTGGAACACTTATTTCAGATAATGTTTTACAGGATGGAGATATAATTGAATCTCATTTTGTGGTAACGAGAAGAAACCGCACCATTCATAAAAGAATGAGAGAGTACTTATATGAGTTGACGCATAGGGATGATTTAACAACAGCGGTGCTTCCAGTGGGCGATGGAATTACCGTAAGCACGCGTTTGAAATAGTATATTTTGGTGAGGAAATAATATGAGAGACATTGAATTGCTTGTACCAGCTAGTAGTTTAGAAGTATTAAAAATTGCAGTAATTTTTGGAGCAGATGCAGTATACATTGGTGGAGAAGCATTTGGACTTCGTGCAAAGGCAAAAAACTTTACTCCAGATGAAATGGCAGAAGGTATTAAGTTTGCGCATGATCATGGTGTAAAGGTATATGTTACTGCAAATATTTTAGCGCATAACTATGATCTTGATGGCGTACGCAAATATTTTGAAGAGTTAAATAACATGAAGCCGGACAGACCAGATGCATTAATTATTGCAGATCCAGCAATCTTTATGATTGCAAAAGAAGTGTGTCCGGAAATAGAACGTCATGTTAGTACACAGGCAAATAACACAAATTATGGAACATTCCAGTTTTGGCATCAGCTTGGAGCACAGCGTGTAGTAACGGCAAGAGAACTTTCTCTTCGTGAGATTAAAGAAATTCGTAGTCAGATTCCAGATGAGTTAGAGATTGAAACATTTGTACATGGTGCAATGTGTATTTCTTACTCAGGAAGATGTTTGCTTTCTAACTATTTTACAGGAAGAGATGCAAACAAAGGTGCATGTACTCATCCATGTCGTTGGAAGTATGCAGTTGTAGAAGAAAAACGTCCAGGACAGTATTTGCCAGTATACGAAAATGAACGTGGAACCTATATTTTTAATTCTAAAGATTTATGTATGATTGAACACATTCCAGATTTGATCGATGCTGGTATCGACAGTTACAAAATCGAAGGAAGAATGAAAACTGCATTGTACGTTGCAACGGTTGCACGTACTTATCGTAAAGCGATTGATGATTATTTGGAATCGCCAGAAAAATATAAAGAAAATATGCCTTGGTATTTGGACCAGATTTCAAATTGTACGTATCGTCAGTTTACAACTGGTTTCTTTTATGGAAAACCAACGGATGAAACACAGATTTATGATAATAATACGTATCAGAAAGGGTATACATACCTTGGAATTGTTGGGCCAAAGAACGCAGAAGGTTTATATCAGTTAGAACAGAGAAATAAATTCTCAGTTGGTGAAGTGATTGAAGTTATGAAACCAAATGGAGATAATATTGAAGTGACAGTAAAACGTATGGTGGATGAAAAAGGAAGAGAGATGGAATCTTGTCCACATCCACAACAGGTATTCTTTGTTGATTTGGGAATCGATTTGGATGAATACGATATTTTGCGTCGTCAGGAAGATGAGCAAATAGAATTGGAGTAGTATGGAGTAATTGTATTTTTGTAAGGAGGGAGATGTCGTTATGAAGAATAAAAAAGTGGCAGGAGTACTATTGGCAACGTCATTTTGCGCAGCAACGATGACGGCATGTGGAGTGTATGGTGCACCAGAACCCCATACAGAGTTCGAAGAATTAGATAGTTCTGATTCGAAAAAAGATGATGAAGCAGATGATAAGAAGGATGAGAATGGAGATGATTCTCTGACAGATCAACATATAATTGGTGTATATGGTCCACAAGAGGATTATGAATAGGGGATATATATGAAGGATATATATGCAGATATTCCGACAGAAATAAAACAACAGCATTTTAATCAGTTGAATGAATATAAAGAAAAGCTTAGAAAAGAGCCAGAGCTTCGTTCACTTTTTATAGAAATGACGCTTAGCTGTAACGAACATTGCCTGCATTGTGGAAGTAACTGCGGGGATATTCGTATGGAGAATCAGTTAAGTGATTACGAAATTATTCAGACGCTTATTAAACTGAAAGATGATTTGACGAAAGAAAAAAAGAAACTGCCATTTATTAATGTTACTGGTGGGGAGCCTTTACTTAGACCACACCTGTGTGAGCTTATGAAGACGATTTCCCAATTGGGATATAAATGGGGGATGACAAGCAATGGAGTACTAATCACTCCGGAAGTTGCAAAAGATTTAAAAGATGCGGGGATGTATTCGATAGGGATTAGTCTCGATGGATTAAAAGATACGCATGAGTGGTTCAGACAGACAACGGGTTCCTATGAAAAGGCACTCGAGGCCGTAGATAACTTATATGCTGCAGGTATCGAAAAGATATTGCTTACAACTGTTGTGCATAAGAGGAATCTTCATGAACTTGATGAAATTTATGAGGTGGTAAAATCTCATAATTGCAAGATGTGGCGAATTATTAATGTTGAACCAATCGGAAGAGCACTAACAAATAAAGACTTAATGCTTTCTTCAGATGATTACAAGTATATTATTAACTACATAGCGAGTCACCAGGAGGATGAAACAGAAATAATTTATAGCTGTAATCATTACTTAGGTCTCGAACTTGAAAGAAAAACACGTCCATGGTATTTCTTCTGTAGGGCGGGGCTACATGTGGCAAGTATCCAGTATAATGGAGATATTAGTGCATGTCTCGATATTGAAAGACGTCCAGAGCTGGTATTTGGTAATGTCAGAAAAGATCATCTTCTAGAGATATGGGAAAACGAATTCAAAATTTATAGAGAACACAAGGAAAATAAATCGAAGACTTGTAAGAAATGTGAGCATAAAGACAATTGCCAGGGTGGTGGATATCACACATGGGATTTTGATAAGAATGAGCCGCTTATTTGTATGATGAAAGAACTTCAAAATTGACCAAAAAGGTCGTACAGATTTTCTGTACGACCTTTTATGATTTCCAATTAATTCTTATCAGAAAGATAAAATTCTTTGATAGAGTCAAGTTTTGCACTCATGTTTAGTAAAAGAGCATCCAAAATAGTAATCGCAGCCATAGACTCTACAACGACTACTGCACGTGGGACAATGATTGGATCATGACGTCCTTTGATAGAAATGTCGATTTCTTCATCTGATTTGTTAACGGTTTGCTGAGTAGATGCAATTGATGGAGTTGGTTTTACTGCAGCTCTAAATATGAGAGGAGAACCATCGCTAAATCCACCAAGTGTTCCACCTGAATGATTTGTTCTTTTTGAAATTTTTCCATCTTTTATACAAAACGCATCATTGTTTGAAAGTCCAGTTGCAGTTGCAACATCAAAACCATCACCAATTTCAAAACCTTTTACAGCACCAATTGACATAATTGCTTTTGCAAGGTTGGCATCGAGTTTTTCAAAAACAGGATCGCCAAGTCCGGCAGGAAGTCCTTCGACAATACATTCGATGACACCACCGGAAGAATTGCGCTCAGATAAACATTTTTCCAGGTATTCCTGCGCATTTTTTGCGGCGTTGGCATCCGGCATATAGAGCGGGTTGTTTGTAATTTCGTTAACATCAAAGTTTTCACTTGAAATACAAACAGGTCCGATAGATTTACTGTAAGTCAAAAAGTGAATGCCCATCTGTTCTAAAATTTTGATTGCAATTGCGCCAGCTGCAACACGACCAATAGTTTCACGTCCGGAAGAACGACCGCCACCACGATAATCACGGAATCCATATTTTACATCGAATGGATAATCTGCATGTCCTGGTCTATAGTAAGATGCGATTTCGCTGTAATCTTTTGATAACTGATTTTTATTCCAAACTACAAGGGAGATAGGAGTGCCAGTTGTTTTTCCTTCAAATACACCAGAAAGAATCTCCACCGCATCGTCTTCCTTTCGTGGAGTGGTAAATTTTGACTGACCTGGTTTTCTGCGATTTAAGAACTTTTGAATATCTTCTTCGCAAAGTTCTAAGCCGGCAGGACAACCATCGACTATAACGCCGATGCCTTTGCCGTGAGATTCGCCCCAGGTTGTAATTTTAAATATATTTCCAAATGATGAACCTGCCATATCATTTTTCCTTTCATAATTTGTTGATATTATTTAATACTTTAATTTATTGAAACGTATATTGCAAGTACGATTTGTTTCTTTTTATGGTTTTGTTGAATAACAGGGAAAAATGTGCTATATTTGAGAGGCTTAGAATTTCAAGAAATTAGGAGAAGAAAGATGGAATTTAATGCTGTATATCATCAGGCATACGATAATTATTGTTATCCAATAAATGAAGACGAACTTATTATTAATATCAAAACTGGATATGATGTTAAGGCGGTAAATATCATTTTAGGGGATCCATTTGCAGCAGGAATCTTAGGCGGCGGGGAAACCTGGAATGGTAATAAAGAACCGATTTGTTTTAAAAAGAGATTAAAGAATCAGATTTGGTGGACGACGACAGTAAAACCACCTTATAAGAGACTTAAATATTATTTTGAGCTTATTACAGACGACGAGAAATGGTTTTTCTTTGAGGATGGATTTGTAAGTTCAGAGCAGATGGAATTAGAAGGACGAAGCAGACAGACTTTTGTATTCCCTTGGATGAATCCTTGTGATATTCCTGTGACTCCAAAATGGGTAAATGATACGGTTTGGTATCAAATTTTTCCTGATCGTTTTTGCAATGGGGATCATTCTATCGACCCTGATTATGTTGTTCCTTGGAGAAATAGTGGTGAAGTAAATAATCAGGAATGCTTTGGTGGAGATTTTGCAGGAATTACAAGTAAATTAGATTATCTTGCAAATCTCGGTATCAACGGAGTTTATTTATGTCCGATTAATGAGTCGCCGTCAAATCATAAATACGATACAACCGATTATACAAAATTAGATCCAAGATTTGGAGATGAACAGGCTTTTCTTACTTTGGTAAGTGAAGCGCATAAACGTGGCATAAAAGTTATGTTAGATGGTGTATTTAATCATAGTGGATATTATTTTGCTCCATGGCAGGATGTATTAGAAAAAGGACCACAGTCAGAATATTATGACTGGTTTATGATTAATGAATGGCCATTTGATAAAGATGGAAAGGCGTCTAGAAAGGGTCAGTTCTATACATTTGGTTTCTTTGATGGAATGCCAAAACTTAACACAAATAATCCAAAGGTTCGAAAATACTTTATTGATATTTGCGAAAACTGGGTGAAAAAATATGGTATTGATGGTATTCGTTTAGATGTCGCAAATGAAGTATCGCATGTATTTTGTAAAGAACTTCGTACAAGATTAAAAGGAATTAATCCAGAAATCTATATTTTAGGAGAAATTTGGCATAATTCTTTACCATGGTTAAGAGGGGATGAATTTGATGCAGTTATGAATTATCCGCTTGGAGAAAGTATTAAGGATTTCTGGATTGATAAGAGTTTAACCAATGATGATTTAGAATATATGATTAATCGTTGTTATACTATGTATATGCAACAGACAAACGACGTATTATTTAATCTTTTAGATTCTCATGATACAAAGAGACTTCGTACTGATACAAAGAATTTGGATGAATACTTTGCGCAGCTTGCAGTTTTGTTTGCAATGCCAGGTAGTCCATGTATTTATTATGGAACGGAGATTGCATTGGAAGGTGGACATGATCCTGACAATCGTCGTTGTATGCCTTGGGAAGAAATTGAAGCAGGAAAATATGCAGAGAGAATGGAAATTATTTCTACGTTAATTAAGCTTAGGAAAGAAGAACCTCTTCTTAAGAACAGAGATTTCCATTTTCCAAACGAATTTGAAAATCCAAGAGTGATTCAGTTTAGAAAAATGGGATGGGAGAACAATTATTTAGAAGTAATTATTAACTGCTCAGAGGAAGACGTGGATATCCCATTTAGAGGAAGAACTCTTCTAGAGCGTCATTACATTGATACTACTTTACTTTCGAATGGTATTTTGGTAAGACGTGTAGAAGAATAAGAGTATATTTAGAAAGAGAAATAAAATGGCAAAATATGAATTGTTAAAACAAGAAGGAAGAGCGAAACGCGCAACTTTTCATACGGTACATGGAGATATTCAGACTCCTGTATTTATGAATGTAGGAACGGTTGCTGCAATTAAAGGTGCTGTTTCTACTGAAGACCTAAATGATATCAAATGTCAGGTGCAGTTATCAAATACATATCATCTTCATGTACGCACAGGGGATAAGCTTATTAAAGAACTTGGCGGATTGCATAAGTTTATGGTATGGGATAAACCAATTCTAACTGACTCAGGTGGATTTCAGGTGTTCTCGTTAGCAGGACTTCGCAAAATCAAAGAGGAAGGCGTGTATTTTAGTTCGCATATTGATGGAAGAAAAATCTTTATGGGACCAGAAGAAAGTATGCAAATTCAGTCTAATCTTGGCTCTACAATTGCGATGGCATTTGATGAATGTCCATCGGCAGTGGCGGAAAGAAAGTATGTATCTGATTCCGTTGCAAGAACAACAAGATGGTTAGAAAGATGTAAAAAGGAAATGGCACGTCTTAATAGCTTAGAGGATACAGTAAATAAAGAACAGCTATTATTTGGTATTAATCAAGGTGCAATTTTTGATGATATTCGAATCGATCATGCAAAGAAAATTTCAGAAATGGATTTAGATGGATATGCAGTTGGTGGTCTTGCTGTAGGAGAATCTCATGAGCAGATGTACCATGTGTTAGAAGAAACGGTCCCTTATCTTCCAAAGGATAAGCCAACATACTTGATGGGCGTTGGAACTCCAGCTAACATTTTAGAAGGGGTAGAACGAGGAATCGATTTCTTTGATTGCGTATATCCAAGTAGAAATGGACGTCATGGTCATGTATACACAAATTTTGGAAAAATTAATCTTTTCAATCAGCAGTATGAAAAAGATATGAGTCCAATTGAAGAAGGCTGCCAGTGTCCGGCATGCCGCAGATATTCAAGAGCATACATTCGTCATTTGTTGAAAGCAAAAGAGATGCTTGGAATGCGTCTTTGTGTTCTTCATAATCTTTATTTCTACAATGAAATGATGGAAGAAATACGTGACGCTTTAGATAATGGAAATTTTGCAAGCTATAAAGCACAGAAGTTAGATCGTATGGAAACAATCAATCGTGAAAAGTCTAAAAAATCTGTGAAATAGACGGAAAAGGCTTGTCTTAATAGATGTCATTGTGTAGAATGATAAGTGAATTTTTTGTAATTTATATTTAGGAGGAAGAATTGATGTATTCAATTTTAGCAGATTCTACTGGCGCACTTTTAGGCGGTGGAACAATTGGAATGGTTATTTGGTTAGTTGTCATTTTTGCATTTATGTACTTTATGATGATTCGTCCACAGAAAAAGGAACAGCAGAAAAAAGATTTAATGCTTAGAGAACTTGCAGTAGGAGATACAGTTCTTACAACAAGTGGTTTCTACGGAACATTAATCGATATTACAGATGATACTGTAATCGTTGAATTCGGTAACAATAAAAACTGCCGTATTCCAATGCAGAAAGCTCATATCGAAGCTGTAGAAAAACCTGAATCAGCAACTGAATAAGAAAAATCCCAAGCAGCGATTATGCACCTTGCATACATCGCTGTTTTTTAATGTAAAAGTATGATTCGTGTGCAAAAAACTCGTAGTGTTATGCACTTCGCTTTTTTTTCAGTCGAAATAGAGAGAATATGTTTGTGGGTTATGAAGAGTATGAAAAACTATAATAGCCAGGAATATTGAAAATAGGTTTTCTATGAATTATGATATAGGGACAGTAAAAAAGAAAAATCTAGAAATCGAGGGATTATTATGGAATGTAAAATTGGTGTGATTTCAGGCGATGGAATTGGCCCAGAAATCGTGACAGAGGCTAAGAAAGTTTTAGATGCCGTTGGTAAGAAATACGGTCATGAATTTTTTTATACAGATATTTTGATGGGGGGTTGCTCTATTGATGCAACTGGTGTTCCTCTTACAGATGAGGCGATTGAGACAGCTCTTTCTAGTGATGCTGTATTAATGGGATCGATTGGTGGTAATACATCGACATCACCTTGGTATAAGCTTCCACCAAACTTAAGACCGGAAGCCGGACTTTTAAAACTTCGTAAGGCACTTAATTTATTTGCAAACTTAAGACCGGCTTTATTATATGAAGAACTAAAAGGTGCATGTCCTCTTCGTGAAGATATTATTGGCGATGGATTCGACATGATGATTATGAGAGAACTGACAGGTGGTCTTTATTTTGGAGAACGTAAGACAGAAGAAGTTGATGGTGTGATGACTGCAACTGATATGCTTACTTATAACGAAGAAGAAATCAGAAGAATTGCAAAACGCGGTTTTGATATAGCAATGAAAAGACGTAAAAAAGTTACTTCTGTTGATAAAGCAAATGTTTTAGATTCTTCAAGACTTTGGAGAAAAGTAGTAGAAGAAGTTGCAAAAGATTATCCAGAAGTAAGCTATGAGCACATGTTGGTTGATAATTGTGCTATGCAGCTTGTGAAAGACCCAAAACAGTTTGATGTTATTTTAACTGAGAATATGTTTGGTGATATTTTATCGGATGAAGCTAGTATGGTAACAGGCTCTATCGGAATGTTGGCATCTGCAAGCTTAAATGATACAAAATTTGGTTTGTATGAACCAAGTGGCGGATCAGCTCCAGATATTGCTGGAAAAGGTATTGCAAATCCGATTGCGACTATTTTAAGTGCAGCTATGATGCTTCGTTACACATTTGATTTAGACAAAGAAGCGGATGCGATTGAAAAGGCCGTTAAACAGGTTCTTACAGAAGGATATCGTACTATTGATATTATGCCACAGAGTGGAGAATCAAAAGAGAATATCAAACAGGTTGGAACAAAAGAGATGGGGGACTTGATTTCAGCGCGCGTTTAGGCTAAAGTGTTTCATAAGGAAATTTCAGCAAGATAGGAAGGAGAATATCTATGAAAAGTGATAATTGTAGAGTTGGGATGCAGCAGGCACCTCATAGAAGTTTATTTAACGCATTAGGATTCACAGAAGAAGAAATGGCAAAACCAATGGTTGGTATTGTAAGCTCGTATAACGAGATTGTACCAGGCCATATGAATTTAGATAAAATTGTTAACGCAGTAAAACAGGGTGTTGCAGAAGCTGGCGGTGTTCCAGTTGTATTTCCAGCAATTGCAGTATGTGATGGTATCGCAATGGGACATACTGGAATGAAATATTCTCTTGTTACAAGAGACTTAATTGCTGATTCAACAGAATGTATGGCGCAGGCGCATCAGTTTGACGCTTTGGTTATGGTTCCAAACTGTGACAAAAATGTTCCAGGTTTACTTATGGCTGCTGCAAGAATTAATGTTCCAACTGTTTTTGTATCAGGTGGTCCAATGCTTGCAGGTCGTGTTAAAGGATGTAAGAGATCTCTTTCTTCTATGTTTGAAGCTGTTGGAGCTTATGAAGCAGGAACAATGACAGAAGAAGATGTAAAAGAATATGAAAACAAAGTTTGCCCTACATGTGGTTCTTGTTCGGGTATGTATACAGCAAATTCTATGAACTGTTTAACAGAAGCACTTGGTATGGGCCTTGGCGGAAATGGTACAATTCCAGCTGTATATTCAGAAAGAATTAAGCTTGCTAAAAAAGCAGGTTATGCAGTAATGGATATGTTCCGTAAAAATATCCGTCCAAGAGATATTATGACAAAAGAAGCAATTATCAATGCTTTAACTGTAGATATGGCACTTGGATGTTCAACAAACTCAATGCTTCATTTGCCAGCAATTGCACATGAAATTGGATTTGACTTCGATATCGCATATGCAAATCCAATTAGCGAAAGAACACCAAACCTTTGTCATCTAGCACCAGCAGGTCCAACATATATGGAAGACTTAAATGAAGCAGGTGGTGTATGGGCTGTTATGAAGCAGCTTGCAGACGCGGGACTTCTTAATACAGATTGTATGACAGTTACAGGAAAGACTGTAGGAGAAAATATTGCAAATTCTGTAAATAAAGACCCAGAAGTAATCCGTCCAATGGATAACCCATATTCAAAAACAGGCGGTCTTGCTGTGTTAAAAGGAAATCTTGCTCCAGACGGATCGGTAGTAAAACGTTCTGCAGTAGTAGATGAAATGATGGTTCATGAAGGTCCGGCTCGTGTATTTGATTGTGAAGAAGATGCTATTGCAGCAATCAAAGGTGGAAAAATTGTAGCAGGTGACGTTGTTGTTATTCGTTATGAAGGTCCAAAAGGCGGTCCTGGAATGAGAGAAATGTTAAATCCAACATCAGCAATTGCTGGTATGGGACTTGGCTCAACCGTAGCGCTTATTACAGATGGACGTTTCTCTGGTGCATCACGTGGCGCTTCTATTGGTCATGTTTCTCCTGAAGCAGCAGTGGGTGGACCAATTGCATTTGTTGAAGAAGGCGATATCATCAAGATTAATATTCCAGAAATGACACTTGATCTTGACGTTTCTGATGAAGTTTTAGCAGCTAGAAAAGCAAAATGGCAACCAAGAGAACCAAAGGTTACAACTGGTTACCTAAAGAGATATGCAAATATGGTTACATCTGGTAACAGAGGGGCTATTCTCGAAAACTAAAGAATAAGAATTAATTAAGAAAGATATAGGATTTCATTTATGCAATTAACAGGATCACAAGTTATTATTGAATGTTTAAAAGAACAGGGAGTTGATACTGTATTTGGTTATCCGGGTGGAGCAATTTTAAATGTTTATGATGAATTATATAATCATCCAGAAATCAAACATGTACTTACCTCGCATGAACAGGGTGCTTCGCATGCTGCAGATGGTTATGCGAGAGCAACTGGAAAAGTTGGTGTTTGTATGGCAACATCAGGACCGGGTGCAACAAACCTTGTTACGGGTATCGCGAGTGCATACATGGATTCAATTCCAGTTGTAGCAATTACATGTAACGTAACAGTACCACTTCTTGGAAAAGATAGTTTCCAGGAAATTGATATTGCTGGAATAACAATGCCAATTACAAAATATAGTTTTATTGTTAAGGATGTAGAAGAACTTGCAGATACAATTCGTAGAGCGTTTAGCATTGCAAGAAAAGGTCGTCCAGGTCCGGTTCTTGTAGATATTCCAAAAGATATCACAGCACAAAAAGTAGAGTATACAAGCAAGAAAGTAGAATTACCTGCTCCATGTACAAAGGAAATTACAGAAGAAGCACTTAATAAAGCTGTAGAAATGATTAAAAAAGCAAAAAAACCTTTCATTTTTGTTGGTGGTGGTGCAATTCTTTCAGGTGCAAGCGAAGAATTAAAACAGTTTGTCTCACTTGTAGATGCTCCGGTATGTGACACATTAATGGGAAAAGGTGCATACGATGGAACAAGTGATAATTACACTGGTATGCTTGGAATGCATGGAACAAAGACATCAAACCTTGGTGTAAGTGAATGTGATTTGCTTGTTACAATCGGTGCGAGATTTTCAGACCGTGTACTTGGTAATCCAAAGCAGTTTGCAAAACATGCAAAAATTTTACAGTTTGATGTAGATCCTGCTGAAATTAATAAAAATATTAAGGCACATGCATCCATTATAGGAGACGTAAAAGAAATTCTTTCACGTTTAAATGAAAAAATGGAACAATTAGACCATAAGGAATGGTTGGCACATATTGGCGAGTATAAGGAAAAATTTCCACTTACTTACCCAGCAGAAGGATTATCAGGTCCATATATCATTGAGAAAATCTATGAAATGACAAAAGGGGATGCTGTTATGGTAACAGAAGTTGGACAGCATCAGATGTGGGCTGCCCAGTACTTTAAGTACAAAAACCCAAGAACTCTTTTGACATCAGGTGGACTTGGAACCATGGGATATGGTTTAGGTGCTGCAATCGGTGCACAGATTGGATGCCCGGATAAGCAGATTATTAATATCGCTGGTGATGGATGTTTTCGTATGAACTTAAACGAAATTATGACAGCATGCAGACAAAAATTACCAATGATTCAGGTTGTCATTAATAACCATGTACTTGGAATGGTTCGTCAGTGGCAGAACCTGTTCTATAATCAACATTATTCAGCGACGATCTTAGATGATGGTGTGGATTTTGTAAAAATTGCAGAAGGAATGGGAGCAACAGCAAGACGCGTAACTTCAAGAGAAGAATTTGAAGCGGCTTTTGCAGAAGCTTTAACCTGTAAAACCCCATTTGTGATTGATTGTATCATTGACTGTGATGATAAGGTTTGGCCAATGGTTGCACCTGGTGCTCCAATCAATGAAGCATTTGACGAGAAAGATTTGTTAAACAAACAAAAGTAGTAATATATTATTATTGACAAATATAAGTCAAACGGTTATTTTAGATACAATACATAAAACACTTTAAAGTGTTAGAGTGTTATCATGTAAGAGATTATAAAAAAGAGATTAATATAGGAAAGAGATTTAGGAGGAAGTTTTAAAAATGAGCAGAGTGTATAATTTCTCAGCAGGCCCAGCTGTATTACCTGAAGAAGTACTTCGTGAAGCAGCAGAAGAAATGATGGATTATAGAGGATGTGGAATGTCTGTTATGGAAATGAGCCACAGATCAAAAGTATACGATAACATCATCAAAGAAGCAGAAGCAGATTTAAGAGAATTAATGAATATTCCAGACAACTATAAAGTATTGTTTTTACAGGGTGGTGCATCGCAGCAGTTCGCAGCTGTACCAATGAACTTAATGAAAAACAAAAAAGCTGGATATATTATTACAGGTCAGTGGGCTAAAAAGGCATACCAGGAAGCAAAAATGTATGGTGAAGCAGTAGAACTTGCATCATCTGCAGATGAAACTTTCTCATATATTCCAGATTGTTCTGATTTACCAATTACAGATGATATGGACTATGTATACATCTGTGAAAACAACACAATTTACGGAACAAAATTTAAAGAATTACCTAATACAAAAGGAAAAGATTTAGTATCTGACGTATCATCATGTTTCTTATCAGAGCCAGTAGATGTTTCAAAATATGCAATTATCTATGGTGGAGTTCAGAAGAATATCGGACCAGCTGGTATGGTAATTGTAATCATCCGTGAAGATTTAGTTACAGATGATGTTCTTCCAGGAACACCAACAATGTTGAAATATAAAACACAGGCTGATAACGATTCACTTTACAATACACCACCATGTTATAATATCTATATCTGTGGTAAAGTCTTCAAATGGTTAAAGAAAATGGGCGGCCTTGAAGTGATGAAACAGAAAAATGAAGAAAAAGCAAAAATTCTTTATGATTTCTTAGATGAAAGCAAAATGTTCAAAGGAACTGTTAGAAAAGAAGATCGTTCACTTATGAACGTTCCATTCGTAACAGGAAATGAAGAATTAGATGCAAAATTTGTAAAAGAAGCAAAAGAAGCTGGATTTGAAAACTTAAAAGGACATCGTTCAGTTGGTGGTATGAGAGCTTCTATCTACAATGCTATGCCAAAAGAAGGTGTAGAAGCACTTGTAGCATTTATGAAAGAATTTGAAGCAAAGAATGCTTAATTGCGTGAATTTGAGATTGTAAAAGAGGAAGGAAAAAGCAAATGTTTAAGTATAATTGCCTTAATCCTATCGCAAGTGTAGGATTAGATTTATTTTCTGATAATTATGAAAAAGTAGAAGATTTAAATGGTGCAGATGCTGCGTTAGTACGTAGTGCTGCTATGCATGATATGGAATTGCCAGATTCTCTTCTTGCTGTAGCAAGAGCAGGCGCTGGTGTAAACAACATTCCACTTGATAAATGTGCAGAAAAAGGTATCGTAGTATTCAATACTCCAGGTGCAAACGCAAATGGTGTAAAAGAATTAGTACTCGCTGGTATGCTTTATGCATCTCGTGATTTAGTAGGCGGTATCGATTGGTGTTTAGAAAATCAGAATGATGAAAATATCGCAAAGACTGCAGAAAAACAGAAAAAGAATTTTGCCGGAACAGAAATTTCAGGCAAGAAACTTGGTGTTATCGGTCTTGGTGCAATCGGTGTATTAGTAGCAAATGCTGCAACACACCTTGGAATGGAAGTATATGGATATGATCCATATATCTCAGTTAATGCAGCTTGGAGTCTTTCAAGAAGCGTTAAACACATCAGCAATGTAGAAGAAATCTATAGAGAATGTGATTTTATTACAATCCATGTTCCACTTTTAGATTCTACAAAGAAAATGGTAAATGCAGAAGCAATTGCTATGATGAAACCAACAACAGTAGTATTAAACTTTGCTCGTGATTTACTTGTTGATGAAGAAGCAATGGTAGATGCTCTTGCAGCTGGAAAAGTGAAAAAATATGTATCTGATTTCCCTAACCCAACAACTGTTGGAGCAAAAGGATGTATCGTAACTCCACACCTTGGAGCTTCTACAGCTGAATCAGAAGATAATTGTGCAATTATGGCAGTTCGTGAAATTCGTGATTACCTTGAAAATGGTAATATTGTACATTCCGTAAACTTCCCAGATTGTAGCATGGCTGCATGTACAACAGCTGGTCGTGTAAGTATTTTACATAAAAACGAAAAAGGTATGATCAGTCAGTATACTGCAATTTTTGGAGATGCAAATATCAATATTTCTGATATGACAAATAAAGGAAAAGGTGATTATGCCTATGCATTAATCGATGTAGATTCTCCTGTAACAGCAGAAGTTGTAGAAAAATTAAATGCAATTGAAGGCGTAATTAAAGTCCGTGTTGTAAAATAAATTGTTGGTAAAAACCCGCTGCGTTTGCAGTGGGTTTTTTCATTATTAAATCATGAAAAAGAGGTCATGGACTTAAATCAAAGAACAAAAAGGATAATGTAAATACTTGCCCCTAAAAAAAGTAAGATTTGCAAAGAATATTGACGTATATATTGTGATATAGTACGCTTTTTGTTGGAAGTTAATGAAAATGGATATTCTAATTAAAGAAAGTATGGGCAAACTTATAGAAATGTAAGATTAGTCCGTTTCGTAGAAAGGGTGGATGAAAAAATGAAAAAATGTATTTTGGTATGGCAAGTCCCTACAATTGAGGGTGAACGTTACAATCCGATTATGTATGCTATTTACATACGGAAGGCTAAAAAATTTGTAAGCGTATTAAATGAATATTTTGAAGAAAAAAACATGGATTGGATATGTGTTTTGGATAAGTCGGCATGCGTTTATAATGAAATTTTTTCTTCGCAATATCAGGTGGTCCTTTTTGTGCCAGAAGCAAAAACAAGGCAATGGTTATATAAAAAAGATTTGCAGGCTGTGTGTGGTAAAAAATATTATTTAGATTATATAGAATACAATAGTAGAAAAATAGATAAAATAGTAAAATTTTTACATGAATTCGGAAAGAATAACGAAGATTATACTATATTTGGCTAGTTCTAATTATAGATTTGCGTTCTATTCGGAAAATGAAGAGATTGGGGTGGACCGTTATTTTGAAGAGGATTTTTTTGAGATAAAGAATTATTTTATAATAGATTAACAAGGAACAGAATTGAAAAGAAAATAAATAATTGATAAAATAGGTCATGGAATAAGTTTTGAAACGGAAAAAGGAGATTTAAAATGGCGAAAATTAAACCTTTTGTATGTGTACGACCAAATAGGGAAATGGCATCAACCATTGCGGCGTTACCATACGATGTATATAACAGAGAAGAAGCAAAAGAAGTAGTAAAGAACAATCCAAAATCATTTTTAGCAATTGATAGAGCAGAAACACAGTTCTCGGATGATGTGGATACATATGATGCAAGAGTATACGAAAAAGCTGCGTCAATGCTTAAGGAATGGATTGAAGACGGATCATTTATCCGTGACGAAGTAAAAGGATATTACATTTACGAACTTACAATGGATGGACGAACACAAACAGGTATTGTTGCATGTGCATCGATTGATGATTATGTAAATGAAGTAATTAAAAAACATGAGAATACAAGAGCAGATAAAGAGTTAGACCGTATTACGCATGTAGACACCTGCTCGGCTCAGACAGGTCCTATTTTTCTTGCATATAGAGCAAATCAGGTGATTAATGCTGTGGTTGCAAAGACAAAGGAAAAAGAAGCTCTATATGATTTCGTATCGGAAGATGGAATTCGTCATCGCGTATTCGAAATTAAAGATGTACAGGATGTAAAACAGATTGAAGAAGCTTTTGATTCCATTCAGGAAATCTACATTGCAGATGGTCATCATCGTGCGGCATCTGCTGTAAAAGTAGGATTAAAAAGAAGAGAACAAAACCCAGGATTTAATGGAACAGAAGAATTTAACTACTTCCTTTCTGTTCTTTTTCCAGACGAAGAATTAATGATTATGGATTATAATCGTGTTGTAAAAGATTTAAATGGCATGTCCGAAACAGATTTCCTTGCAAAAATGAAAGAATTATTTGTAGTTGGAGATGCAAAAAAAGAAGAGATTAAGCCGGCAAATAAGGGAGAATTCTCTATGTATTTAGGGGATGCCTGGTATTTGTGCAAAATGAAAGAAGAAGATGTCCCAAATGATCCGGTGGAGGGTCTTGATGTTTCAGTTTTACAGAATCTTTTATTGGCACCAGTACTTGGTATCAAAGATCCAAAGACCGATAAAAGAATTGATTTCGTTGGTGGAATAAGAGGATTAAAGGAGTTAGAAAGACGTTGTAAGAGTGATTGTAAGGTTGCATTTGCAATGTATCCAACTTCTATTGCAGAATTATTTGCCGTGGCAGATGCAAAACGTCTTATGCCACCAAAATCAACTTGGTTTGAGCCAAAACTACGTAGCGGTATTTTTATTCATGAGATTTAGAAAGAGGTAAACATATGCAAATGAATATGTTAGCAAAAACGTTTGATGTATTCACAAATGAAGGGGTTGTAAAAAAATATCTAGATGATTTCTTGCCAGAATTGTTAAGTTTTGCGGTGCAACTTATTATTGCGATATTACTTCTTATAATTGGAACAAAAATTGTTAAATGGGTAACGCGTCACATTATAAAAGGGATGGAAAGAAAACATGTAGATGCAGGTCTTCGAACATTTCTTGGTTCTTTGATTAAATATGGATTGTATTTTGTTCTTGGAATGATGATTTTATCACAATTTGGTGTGACGACAAGTTCGGTAGTAGCACTTCTTGGCTCGGCTGGTGTAACCATTGGTTTGGCTATGCAGGGAAGTTTATCGAATTTTGCAGGAGGTGTACTTATCCTTTTGATGAAACCATTCTCGGTGGGGGATTATATTATCGAGCATGGAACAAATAAAGAGGGAACTGTTTCTGCAATCACTTTATTTTACACAAAACTTACTACGGTAGATAATAAGGTGATTATGATTCCAAATGGCAAGCTGGCAGGAGAAAGCATTACAAATGTTTCTATGATGGATAAAAGAAGAGTAGATATCCGAGTAGGTGTATCCTATGAGTCTGATTTGGCAAAAGTAAAAGAAGTGCTAAACCACGTGATTGATGAGGAAACTACTGTTCTTAGAGAAGAGCCAATTCAGGTTTTTGTAGCAGAACTTGCGGATTCTTCGATAGAAATGGAACTTCGCGTATGGGTAAAAAGTGAAGATTATTGGGATACAAAATGGAGATTGACTGAAAATGTAAAGATTTCTTTTGATAAAAATGCAATTTCAATCCCATTTCCACAGCTAGATGTGCAAATTAAACAATAATTTCATAAATGATTTGACTTGTTTCGTAAGATGTGCTAGTCTGAATGAGTGGTGAATAACTCCCACAGTGTATTTAATGTATTAGGAGGATTTAAAGAGTTATGCAACAAGGAACAGTTAAATGGTTTAACGCAAAAAAGGGTTATGGCTTTATCGTTGATGAAGCAGGAAGTGAAGTATTTGTTCATTTTTCAGCTTTGAACATGGATGGATTCAAAGAATTAAAAGATGGCGAAAACGTAGAATTTGAAGTTGTTGATGGCGCAAAAGGACCACAGGCTTCTAACGTAACACGCATCGCTTAATAGATGATTTCAATACGTAACCAGGAGGTTGTCGCAATTGCGATAACCTCTTTTTTTTGTGTAGAAATTGGGGTATAATAGAAGAAGTATTTTTTTGGAGGACTTAACAGTGAGAAAACTAGAGCTTACAGCTTATGATATATTAAAACAAACATATGTAGAGGATATTTCCTCAGAGTCATATTTACTTTCGCATAAAAAGACAGGTGCGCGTGTTATTGTATTTTCAAATGATGATGACAATAAAGCTTTTTATATTGGATTTCGAACACCACCAGAGGATGAAACAGGTGTACCACATATTATTGAACATTCTGTTTTATGCGGATCAAGAAAATATCCGGTAAAAGAGCCGTTTGTAGAATTATGTAAAGGTTCTTTGAATACATTTTTAAATGCAATGACATATCCGGATAAAACGATTTATCCATTGGCAAGTTACAATGATAAAGATTTTAAGAATTTGATGGATGTATATGTAGATGCAGTATTTTATCCAAGTATTTTAGAAAAGAAAGAAATTTTTGAACAAGAGGGATGGCATTACGCACTTTCTTCCAAGGCGGAAGATATTACTATAAGTGGCGTTGTTTATAACGAAATGAAGGGAGCTTTTTCCTCTGCCTATGAAATCTTACAAAGAGAAATCTATGCAGCATTGTTTCCAGATAATGCATATAGCAAAGATTCGGGAGGAAATCCAAAGGATATTCCTTCTCTTACTTATGAACAGTTTATAGAGTTTTATAGAAAATATTATCATCCATCCAATGCATTTATTTATCTGTATGGAAATATGGATGTGGAAGAAAGACTTGATTATCTTGATAAAGAGTATTTATCACATTTTGAAAAGAGAGATGTGGATTCTTCTATTATAGAACAGAGAGGTTTTGATAAGGTAAGAGATGTTCGTTGTACGTATCCGATTACAGAGGAGGAGCATTTAGAAGATAATACGTTTTTGTCTTATAACAAGGTGGTTGGAGGTGCGTTAGATCCAAAATTATATCAAGCATTTGATGTCCTCGATTATGCTTTGGTAAGTGCGCCCGGAGCACCAATTCGTCAGGCTCTTATTGATGCCGGAATCGGACAGGATGTATATGGTTCTTATGATAGTGGGATTTTACAACCGGTATTTTCTATAGTTGCAAAAAATGCAAATCCAGAGGATAAAGAACGTTTTGTACAAATTGTGGAAGAAAAATTACGAGAAGTTGTAAAAGAAGGCATTAACAAGAATTCTTTATTGGCAGGAATAAATAGTACTGAATTTCGTTTCCGAGAGGCTGATTATGGACAGCTTCCAAAAGGTCTTGTATATGGAGTACAGTGCCTAGATAGCTGGATGTTTGATGATGATGCTCCATGGCTACATGTAGAATGTCTTGATACCTTCCATGAACTTAGAGAAGAAATTGATCATGGCTATTTTGAGGGATTGGTTGAAAAATATTTGCTCAATAATACACATGGTGCTGTTGTAATGGTCGAGCCGGTAAGAGAAGCTGGTAAAGATGAAAAAGAATTGGCACACAAACTAGCTGTGATGAAAGAAAACTTGAGCGAAATTGAAATCAGTGAGTTGGTTGAAAATACACAACACCTTTTAGAATATCAAGAACTTCCATCTACAGAAGAAGAAATGAAAACGCTTCCAATGCTTACTAGAGATGATTTGAAGAAAGAAAGTCTTCCGTTACAAAACGAGGAACTTTCATTAGATGGAGTTCCAGTGGTTCTTCATGATTTGGATGCAAGTGGAATTGACTATTTTACTTTCTATTTTGAAGCGAAAGATGTTTCTAAAGATGAAATTCCTTACCTTGGAATTCTTCGTAGTATTTTAAGTTACGTTGATACAAAAAAATATGGATTTATGGAATATTCGAATGAAGTAAATATTTATACGGGTGGAATTACGCCATCTCTTAATGTTTACCCGGATGTTTCAAATCCTGGAGAGGTAATTGTAAAATTTGAGGTGCGAACAAAAGTACTTCATGAGAATTTTGCAAAAGCAATGGAACTTATCATAGATATGCTTCTTACCTCTGATTTAGATCAAACAAAACGTATTATGGAAATTATTTCGGAGACGAAATCAAGACTACAGATTAGTTTAAGCAGTGCAGGGCACTCTGTGGCAGCAATGCGTGCACTGTCATACACTTCGAAATATGCATATTATAATGACTTAAACCATGGAATTGAATTTTATAGAGCTGTTTGTAAAATGGATGAACAGATAAAAACAGAACCGGAAAAGGTGACCAGAAAACTAAAGGAAATGGCACAAAAGGTTATTGCAAGAAATCGCTTGTTGATTAGCTTTACAGGAAAGAAAGAATTTTATCAAGAGAACGAAGGATTGCTAAAAGACTTGGTAAATAAACTTCCGGGAGAATCTTTGATTGGCGAAAGAGATTTTACACTTAACCCTGTTTCAAAGGAAGGTTTTACTGATGCATCTATGATTCAATATGTAGCTCGCGTGGGAAACTTCTATAAGAAGGGATTTGAATATACGGGTTGCCTTAAAGTTCTAAAAATGATTTTAAGCTATGAATACTTATGGCTAAATGTCCGCGTAAAAGGTGGGGCATATGGATGTATGAGTGCATTCTTAAGAACAGGTGAGAGTTATTTCGTTTCTTATCGTGATCCAAACCTTGAAAAAACAATGCGTATTTATGAAGGAATACCACAGTATTTAAGAGAATTTGATGTAGATGATGCAGAAATGACCAAATATATTATCGGTACATTTGGAAACCTGGATACACCGCTTACACCAGAAGGAAAAGGGTCACGTTCTATGGCTGCTTATTTAGAAGGGGTAACCTATGAACAAATTCAAAAAGAAAGAGATGAAATTTTAAATACTACCGTAGAACAAATTCGAGCATTAGCACCAATGATTGAAGCAATACTTTCAGATGATATGCTTTGTGTAATCGGAAACGAAAATGCAATTAAAGCAGAAAAAGAGATGTTTACAAAAGTAAAAGGATTATTAGATACAGAATAGGAGCGTATATGATACCAAATTTTAAATCGGGATTTGTAACCATAATTGGAAGACCAAATGTAGGAAAGTCTACACTTATGAATCGTTTGATTGGCCAGAAGATTGCAATTACTTCAAATAAACCACAGACTACAAGAAATCGTATTCAGACTGTATACACGGATATGGAAAAAGGACAGATTGTCTTTTTGGATACACCTGGAATTCATAAAGCAAAGAATAAGCTTGGCGAATACATGGTAAATGTAGCAGAACGAACATTAAATGAAGTTGATGTTGTACTATGGTTAGTAGAGCCGTCTACATTTATCGGTGCGGGTGAACGTCATATTATTGAGCAGCTCAAAAAGGTAACGACACCGGTAATTCTTATTATTAACAAAGAAGATACAGTTGAAAAGACAGCAATGCTTGAATATATTGATACGTATCGTAAAGTATATGATTTTGCAGAAATTATTCCGACATCAGCACTTAGAGGGGACAATATGGATGATGTGATTGATTCGATTTTTAAGTATTTGCCATATGGTCCACAATTTTATGATGAAGATACGATTACCGACCAGCCTGAAAGAGCAATTGTTGCAGAGATTATTCGTGAAAAAGCATTACATGCATTAAATGACGAAATTCCACATGGAATCGCAGTGGGAATTGATCAGATGAAATATCGCTCTAAGATCGTAGATATTGATGCAACTATTGTATGCGAACGTGATTCACATAAAGGCATCATTATTGGAAAACAAGGCGCAATGTTAAAGAAAATTGGAACAAATGCCAGATATGAAATTGAAAGACTCCTTGATTCAAAAGTAAACCTTAAATTGTGGGTAAAAGTGAAAAAGGATTGGCGTGATAGTGATTTCTTAATTAAGAATTTTGGTTATAGAGAGGACGAATAAACGTGGGTCAGTCTGTTGTATTAACAGGCATGGTATTAACCGTAATGCCAATTGGTGATTATGACAAAAGAATAACACTTCTTACAAAAGAAAGAGGAAAAATAACGGCTTTTGCAAGAGGAGCAAGAAGACCAAATAGTCAGCTTTTGGCGGCAACAAATCCATTTTGTTTTGGTGAATTTGAGCTCTTTGAAGGAAAAAGTAGCTATAATCTTACAAAAGCATCTGTTTCTAATTATTTTAGAGAACTTACCACGGATTTGGATGCAACCTATTTGGGATTTTATTTTTTGGAATTTGCGGAATATGTTTGTCAAGAAAACAATGATGAAAAAGAGATGTTAAAACTTCTTTATCAGACACTAAGAGCCTTAGAAAGTCCGGCATATAACAATGAATTAGTACGCGTAATATTTGAACTAAAGGCAATGAGTATTAATGGGGAAGGACCAAACTTGTTTTCTTGTATGCATTGTAAAACGAAAGAAAATCTAAATGTTTTTTCTGTTTCAAGAGGTGGAATCTTTTGTAAATCCTGTGGAAAGATGGTACAAGGAAAAAGGATTAGCGAGGATGCACGGTATACTATGCAATATATTGTTTCTACAAAAATTGAAAAATTGTTTTCTTTTGCCTTAGCAGATGCAGTTTTAGAAGAGTTAAAAGCTATTATGAAAGAATATATGTATCGGTATATGCCACACAAATTTAAATCGCTACAAATCATTGAAATACCATTTTAAAAAGTGTATAATGGCAAGGATTATGATAAATTAGGAGGCATTAATGAAAAAGAGATTATTAAAAGGACTCGTACTAATCATGTGTGTAGGGCTTTTAGCTGGATGTGGGAAAAACTATCAGGCAGAAAAAAGCACAGTTTTTGTATTGAAGGATGGAAAAGTTGTATCGACTGATGTTGAGGATTTTGATACAGGTTTATATAGTGAAGATGCATTAAAAACATTTGTGGATGATGCAGTAGCAGACTATACAGCAGAACACGGAAAAAATGTAGTAGAAGTAGATAAAGTGAAAGTAAAAGATAATGTGGCTACATTGACTCTTAAATATGCGTCAGCAGAAGATTATCAGAACTTCACTGGAGTTGAAATGTTTTGTGGAACAGTAGCAGAAGCATTAGCAAAAGGTTATTCTTTTGATGGTGAATTTGCAAAAGTATCTAACGGAGTTGCTTCTGTTTGTGAAAATACAAACTTTTTAAAAGAAGAAGGGCTTAAAGTTGTAGCAATTAAGGCAAATACAATTGTTGAAGTTCCAGGTGAAATTTTATATGTTTCAGCGAAGAATACTACTTTTGTTGATGAAAAAACAATTGCTATTCAGATAGGTGATGATATGTTTTTACAGGAAGAAGAAACAGAGACTTTTGGTACAGAAGTTGTCGGAACCGAAGCTGTTGGTGAGGAAGTAATATTAGAAGATGAATTCTTTAACGATACAGAACAGGCAATGGAATTTGAATTCCCAGAAGAAGCAGAAACAAGTGAAAAAAGTGATGTATGTACATACATCTTCTATAAATAATTAAAACAATATTAGAAATGAGAGGAATGTGTTATGGAGAAAACCATGGACAAAATTGTACAAGTAGCAAAAGCAAGAGGATTCGTATATCCAGGATCTGAAATCTATGGAGGTCTTGCTAATACTTGGGATTATGGAAATCTTGGAGTAGAACTTAAAAATAATGTTAAAAAAGCTTGGTGGCAGAAATTTATTCAGGAAAACCCATATAACGTTGGTGTTGACTGTGCAATTCTTATGAACCCACAGACTTGGGTGGCATCAGGACATCTTGGAGGATTCTCTGATCCACTTATGGATTGTAAAGAATGTCATGAACGTTTCCGTGCAGACAAAATCATTGAAGATTTTGCAGCAGAAAACAATATTGAATTAAAAACATCTGTTGATGGATGGTCGCAGGAAGAAATGAAAAACTTCGTAGAAGAAAATAATATTCCATGCCCATCATGTGGAAAGCATAACTTCACAGACATCCGACAGTTCAACTTAATGTTTAAAACATTCCAGGGTGTAACAGAAGATGCGAAAAATACGGTATACTTAAGAC
>JAXJUI010000094.1:0-2382 GCA_036309165.1 Agathobacter sp.
GAACTGATTGTCTTAGGGTTATGGATATTTTACAAGAAGAGACTGGAAGTTGGTATGCTGTTTGGATGCATTGCAAAGGCGTTGTTCTTGTGGGCAACAGTGTGGTTTGTAGTTTTGCCGATTTGGGGGACAAATTTGCCACAGCCTATGGTGCTGACAGTGAAGACAACATTTTCTGTTACGCAGTTTGTAGCGGCTTGCATCGGTAGTACGATTGCATGGGTGATTTATAAGAAGGGATTTGTAAAACATGAGGAGATTAGCAATTGCTGATGAGGAGTTAAAGTATTTGTAATAAAAAAACTGTTACCGAAGGTTTTTTTATTACAAATACTCTTTCATTTATCAAATCAAAATTATTTTGTAATAGCGTAAAGTTATTTTCGGAAAATTAGATAAACAAAAGAAGAAAGCACCACTTTGTGATAAGATTGGTTTGAACAAAAACTAAATCAAAACAAAGGAAGGTGCTTTCTATGTATCAAAGTATACTACAGTTTATCGAAAAAGACATCATTGAAGTTGAAAAAATTATGGGGAAAATTCTCACCGGCGAAAAGGATGCGGATGACCTATCGCAGGAAGTGGTTACAAGGCTGAATTCTCTGGCGTGCAGATGGATAAGCGAGATGTACGAAAAGTTGGACGATACTATTCGCGAAAGCGTTGCCAGAAAGAAAAAGTGGAACATTGAGCAACGCAATGAGCCGAAGGAATTACTAGACATTGCTGGAACGTTGCGTTTCACAAGAACCGGATATGAAGACAAACGAACCGGTAAATATATCTATCTTCTGGACAGGATATTGGGTATTGAAGGACATCAAAGGATTACCTTAGGTGCAGCTGCGAAAATACTGGAGGAAACCGTTCTGACCAGTTATGAAAAAGGTGGAAAGGCAGCAAGTCCTACAGATGTAGCCAGTAAGCAAGCGGTCAAGGAATTGGTTCATGGAACAATTATAGACTTCCCAGAGCCGGAAGCAGAGGAAAAGAAGAAATTGAGATACCTTCATATCGTGGCAGATGAAGATCACGTATCGGCACAGTTTTGGAATGTAAAGGGTGATTTGCAAAGAAATGAAAAAGGCAATAAGATAAATACTATTATTTCAAAAGTAATTGTGGTGTATGAAGATTTAATAAATGAATCCGGAGAACAGTCAAAAAATTCACGATACAGGCTTGTGGGCAAGAAAACATTTAGCGGCGTGCATAAAGGCGAAGCAGAGAATTATCGGTTTTGGGAAAAGGTAAGGGATTATATCGAGAAGACTTATGACATGGATGTTTTGGAGAAAGTATATATAGCCGGCGATGGCGGAGCTTGGATAAAAGCAGGTACAGAAATCATTGAAAACAGCCGATTTGTTTTAGATAAGTTTCACATGATGAAATATATCAACACTTCAGTAGCACATCTTCTAGATAGTGCAGATGATGTAAAAAGTGAGATATGGGAATGTGTGAATGGTGCTGACAGGAAAGGGTTAAAAGAGGTATATCAGAGGATTCTGGATGTTACAGAGCCTGGAAATAAGTACAGGGAAGTGGAAAGTGCACTTGGATATCTGTTGAATCATTGGTCTGGTATTAAGATAAGGGTTGAGGAACCGGGCGGATGTTGGAAATGTTGTGCCGAAGGTCAGGTGAGTCATATACTCAGTGCACGGATGAGCAGTCGTCCTATGGGTTGGAGTGAATGGGGATGCCATCAAATGTCACAACTAAGAGCATACCATGAAAATGGAGGGAAGATAATAGACTTGCTCAGATATCAGAAGGAGAAGAAGGTGCAGGAGCAACATCGTCAGGAACAGGAGGAATTAATCCAAGAATTACGAAGAAAACAATCCGGCTGGGATTATGCGGAACAGACACGAGCTGTCATCCCAGGCTTGGAACAACACAGCCTAAAGTGGTTGAAGGCGTTAATTGAGGAGGGACTTGGCGCCTAAACATCTTCTTTTTTCTGCTTGATTACAAAATACAGTATGGCGAAATACAGAAGTCAAGGGCTTTAGCCGACGAGGGAACCCTTGAGTTCTGTATTTCCCATACGTAAAATCTCGTAGCAGAAAAAAGGGAGTAGAAATTTTGACAAAAGTATATTATACTCAAGGGGACTTATCTGAAATCAATTTATCACAGGTGGATTCTAACCTTTTGTTCCCGAAAGTAAATTAACGCTATCTTTATGTATACTTATATTTATTTCTCGCGAGGGAAGTGATATAATGAATTCATAAATAAGAGGCGGGAGGCACCCATATGAAAAAGAAGGCACTTCTTAGTATGCTATTGTGTTTGTTATTGTTGTTTTGTGTTTCGGCTTGTGGTAACAGAGAGGAGATATATCCAGATTTTTTAACAAAAAAAGAC
>JAXJUI010000095.1:0-7139 GCA_036309165.1 Agathobacter sp.
CTTATTCCCAGCATGGGGAATCGATTTCACAATGAAACCAAACTGGGATGGAGAGAACGGTGCTCGGGCTGTTACAAATCCTCCTAAGGAGTACAACTGGGGTGGATCTTATGTTCACGCTGCAGTAGGAACAGATAACGAAGAGCATGCAAAAGATATTATTCTTCAGTTAACAGCTAATGAAGAAAACTTAAGAGAAATTTCTGAAACAACATCAGACTTTACAAATGACAAATCTGCAATGGCAGAACTTGCTCAGAAAGAAACCTTTGAATCAGATATGCTTGGAACACAGAATCCATTTACATATTTTGCACCTGTTGCGGAAGGAATTAAGATTGCTCCACTTTCAGCTTATGATCAGGGTTGTGTAGAATTAATTCAGAGCTCATTCTCTGATTACTTCGAAGGAAATGTTGATTTTGATAAAGCAAAAGAAAACTTCGAAACAGCTATTATGGAACGTTATCCAGAAATTACTGAAGTTGAATGGCCAGAATAAAATAACGATTTGTAAATGTTAGATATTGCCTCCCCTGTTAAAAGGGAGGCAATATCAATTAGTTCGGATGATTTTCTGAATTGGAAAGGAAGTATATATTCATGAAAAAGAAAAAAAACAAAAGCATAAGTTATGCTAAATGGGGATATATTTTTATTCTTCCATTTTTTATTTCGTTTTTCATTTTCTCTTTTATTCCACTTGTAGATACGATTAGATACAGTTTCTTTGAATATTATCGTTCTGGAATTAAGGAAATTGGACCAAATTTTATTGGTATGGAAAATTATGTAGAGTTACTTAAATCAGATATGTTACTGTATGGTGCAAACACCATGATTTTGTGGCTTATTGGATTTATTCCACAGATTGTAATTGCACTTGTACTTGCTGCATGGTTTACAGATACAAGGCTTAAAATTCATAAATTACAGTTTTTCAAAGTTGTTATTTATTTACCAAACTTAATCATGGCATCAGCTTTTGCACTTTTGTTCTTTACAATGTTTTCAACAGGAGGTCCAATTAACTCAATTTTATTGAATTTGAAATTAATCGAGGCTCCTATTGATTTTATGGGAACTGTATTTGGTACAAGATCATTAGTGGGATTTATGAACTTCCTTATGTGGTTTGGTAACACAACAATTATGCTTATGGCTGCAATTATGGGTATTAGTACGGAAGTGTTTGAAGCGTCAGATCTTGATGGTTGCAATAGACTTCAGAGATTTTTTTATGTCACATTACCTCAGATTCGTCCAATTTTAGCATATACACTTATTACATCAATTATTGGTGGTCTTCAGATGTTTGATGTACCACAGATTTTAACAAACGGAAAAGGAAATCCAGACCGTACATCTATGACGCTCATTATGTTCTTAAATAATCATTTAAAGAGCAAAAATTATGGTATGGCTGGTGCGTTATCAGTTTATTTATTCATCATTAGTGGTATTCTATGTGCCATTGTCTACAAAATGACAAATGGTCAAGATGAAGATGGAGCAAAGAAAGCTGCAAAACGTATGAAGAAGGAACAAAGAAAGAAGGTGCAAGCATGAGAACAAAAGCAAAAAAGAAGGGTAAATTAATGTCCGTATTTGTTCATATTGTGTTGTGTTTGTTATCTTTTATGTGCTTATTTTTCTTCTATGTTCTTATTGTAAATGCAACACATTCACACTCGGATTTACAGAAAGGGTTCTCATTTATTCCGGGAGATGCATTGATTAAAAACTTTATGAGTGTAGCAAATGACGGAACATTCCCTATGTTTAGGGGAATTCTAAACAGTCTTATCGTTTCAGGCTGTTGTGCTGCAATTTGTACATATTTTTCTGCTCTTACAGCATATGGTTTGTATGCATATGACTTTAAAGCAAAGAAAGCAGCATTTACGTTTATTATGGCAATTCTTGTAATGCCAACACAGGTTACTGCAATGGGATTCTTAAGATTAATCACAAATATGGGAATGTATGATACATTACTTCCTTTGATTTTACCATCTATTGCATCACCAGCAGTATTCTATTTTATGTATAGTTACTTAGAGTCATCATTACCAATTTCTCTTGTAGAGGCTGCTCGTATTGATGGTTCACATGAATTTTATACCTTTAATAAAGTAGTATTACCTATTATGAAACCAGCAATTGCTGTGCAGGCAATTTTTACATTTGTTGGTTCATGGAATAACTACTTTGTACCAGCACTTGTTATTCAGTCAAAGAAAAACATGACTGTACCAATCTTAATTGCATCTTTACGTGGTGCTGATTATATGACATTTGATATGGGAAGAATTTACATGATGATTGCAGTCGCAATTGTACCAATTATTCTTGTATATCTTTTCCTTTCAAAATATATCATTGCAGGTGTAACTCTTGGTGGAGTAAAAGGCTAATAAAGAAATGATAGGATAATATCTATGAAAAAATATAGCGGAACTTTAGATTCAAAGATTTCTCAAAGAGAAATAGAACATTCAAAAATTGCAAAAGAAATCGCCTGTGAAGGAATTGTTTTGTTAAAAAATGAAGGAGTTCTTCCTCTTTGTGCAGATGAGGCTGTTGCTTTATTAGGAAATGGAGCGAATAAAACCGTAAAAGGCGGAATTGGTTCTGGAGATGTAAATAATCGATATAACATTTCTATTTATGAAGGATTAATAGAGCAAAATGTAAACGTGGTAAGTAAAGACTGGATTATGGATTATGACACACGTTATGATAATGCTCGAAAGAAGTGGAAAGAAAAGATTTTAGAGGATACAAAAAAGGTTGATAATCCTTTTGATGCTTATGCAGATAATCCTTTTTCTTTTCCAGAAGGTCGCCCTGTTACATATGAGGATATTGCGGAGGCAAAAGTAGTTCTGTATGTAGTTAGCCGTATTTCAGGTGAAGGAAAAGACAGAAGACTTGAAGCGGGTGATTACTATTTAAGTCAAAGAGAAAAAGAAGACATTGTGTTTATCTGTCAGCATAAACCAATGATCTTGTTAATAAATGCAGGTGGTTCTATCGAACTTACCGATGTGCTTTTCGAACAGGAAAATATTAGGGCGGTACTTAATATTTCTCAGCTTGGACAAGAAGGAGGACGTGCGGTAGCAGATGTCATTTTGGGAAAAGTTTCTCCTTCAGGAAAGCTTACTGCAACATGGGCGAAAAGATATACGGATTATCCATTTTCATCAAGCTTTAGTTATTTAAATGGAAATCTAGAGTATGATGAATATAAAGAAGGAATCTTTGTAGGATATCGTTATTTTTCTACTTTTGATGTAGAGCCATTGTTTCCATTTGGACATGGATTATCATATGCAGATTTTTCAGTTTCCATGGAACAGTTGCAGACAAATGGAGGAAAAATTTCTATCGATGTTTCTGTAAAGAATATTGGAACAAAGTATTCTGGAAAAGAAGTTGTACAGTGCTATGTTACTTTACCAGAAGGGAAAATAGTAAAAGAAAAAGAACGCCTGGTAGGATTTACAAAATCCAAACTTCTTGCGCCAAATGAGGAGCAGAAAGTTACCATTTCTGTCGAGCAAAAAATGCTTGCAAGTTACTGTGAAGAATGTAAGGCATGGGTGCTTGAAAAGGGAGACTATATAATATCTCTTGGAAATAGTTCAAAAGATAAAGAAAATGTATGCGTTGTGCGTGTTTTAGAAACAGTAAGAATTGAAGAAACACAAGATTTGTTTATGCAGCAGCATGCAGTGAAAGAATTAACAAATGATGCGAGTGAAGCAAACAAAAATATGGTAAATGACCTTCCTGTTTTTGATTTTGCACCTGAAATATACCAGAAAAGTAATTATAACTTAAAAAGTATTTCGCCAGAAGCAGTGAAAATTGCAAGCGAAATTCCAGTGGAAAAACTCATACCTCTCCTAATTGGAAATATAACAAAAGGTGCAAGTACACTCGGCTCTGCAGGAACTCGTGTGCCAGGTTCAGCTGGTGAAACATCGGAAGTATTGGAGGATGATTATGACCTTCCATCTCTAATTATGGCCGATGGTCCTGCGGGGATACGTTTAAGACAACAGTATGAAGTGAATAATGCTTCAGGTGCTGTATATGGCGTTGGCGTATTAGGTTCTCTGGATAATGGATATATTGAGCCAATTGTTACACATGATAATGCATCTATGTATTATCAATATTGTACAGCATTTCCTGTTGGAACAGCAGTTGCGCAAACATGGAATAAGGAGCTTATGCTTTTCTTTGGTGAGGCAATTGCAAAAGAAATGAAAGAATTTGGTGTTAATTTGTGGTTAGCACCAGGACTTAATATTCAAAGAAATCCATTATGTGGTCGTAACTTTGAATACTACTCAGAAGATCCGTATCTCTCTGGAACAATTGCAGCAGAGATTACAAAGGGTGTTCAATCGGAGTCAAGATGTGGTGTTACAATTAAGCATTTTGCCTGCAATAATCAAGAAGATAATCGAATGGGTGTGGATGCCCGTCTTTCGCAAAGAGCATTAAGAGAAATCTACTTACGTGGATTTGAGATTGCTGTAAAAGAGGGAAAGCCTATTGCAATGATGACTTCTTATAACTTAATTAATGGTGTCCATGCAGCAAATTCCAAAGATTTATGTACTCATTTAGCACGTGAAGAATGGAATTTTGATGGTCTAATTATGTCAGACTGGAATACAACGGTACCAGAAGACGGAAGTATTCCATGGAAGTGTGTAAACGCAGGAAATGACATTATTATGCCAGGCAACATGAATGACGAAAATAACATTATATCAGCATACAAAAATGGTGACCTTTCCGAAGAAAACATTCGAGCATGCGCAAGCAGAATTATTTCAGTAATTCTTCGACTTTAGGGACGGTCCTTTTGCCACGAGGAGCGCCCTTTTGCCACAAGGAGCGCCCCTTTGTCATGATTATATTGACTTTGTCAGAAATCGTATCATAATGGAAATATAGGATTCGATTTGTAATGGGAGGGACATTATGATTATAGACACACATGTACATATTGGTGGTGAAGCGGTAGGATTCCATATGAATGAGGATATGGTAATTGAGGCAATGAATAAATATGGGATTGATTTTTCTATTGTGTCAAATTCAGACGCAGGAGAAGTGGATCATCAGCAGGTGCTTTTGCCACAAGAAGTGCAAGTGCCACAAGAAGATGCATTGGAAAGAACCCTTACATTTGCACGGAAATATCCCAAAAAGATAGGAGTTGCTCCATGGGCAAAGCCTCTTACACAAGGGTATACAAAAGAATTAGAAGAGAAAGTACTGGCAAATAGGGATATGATATATGCAATAAAAATCCATCCATATCATTCGCATGTTTCGCCCATCGATGAGCGAGTGCTCCCATATATTGAATTGGCAGAAAAGTTAAACGTTCCTGTAATTTCTCATACAGGAAATAGTGAGGATGATTCCCCAATTCATTTATATGAGGCTGCAAAGATGTTCCCAAAAGTTTCTTTTATCATGGCACATATGGGTTTAGGAACTGATAATAGTGAGGCATTAGAACTTTTAGGGAAAGCTGATAATCTGTATGGAGATACCACTTGGGTTCCAATGAGTACTACAATAAAAGCCATTGAGATGTATGGAAGCAAACGAATATTCTTTGGAAGTGACATGCCAATTGATGGTGTAGATACTTATTTGCATAATCCAAAAGGCGAGCGTTCATTATATCAAGACTATTTTTATGAATTGCCGAAATTGATTTCTAATGATGCATACGAAGATTTGATGTACAAAAATGCAATGGAAATATTCAGAATAATGCTTTAGGGACGTTCCTTTTGCCACGAGGAGCGCCCTTTTGCCACGAGGAGCGCCCCTTTTGTCATAAGGAGCGCCCTTTTGGCATATAGTTTATTTCTTTACTAATATTCTTTCAATAACACCACGCGGAATGCCGAGAAGACGATTCATTTGTCTAATAGATGGTCCTTTTTGGTGTATTTCCTTAATGTATTTGTCTCGAAGTACAAGAGAAAGATTTTGAAATTCGGTAGTTGTATTGCAACCACTTATTTCGTAAATAATTTCTTTGGCCACATCATCAGGTATTCTTTTTGTAATACAATCAATATCGAGAAAAGTTTCGTTTGACAGTCGAGGATTTTTTGAGTGATATTCTTGAAAATTTTTTCTATCTCCCAAAAGAGCAAGTAAAAAATCAGTATCTGTTAATGAAGATGAGTCCTTTTTTACATTAATGTAGTCACGATAACTACTCCAGCGATACGAATTTCCAGGGCTCTTTTCGAGACCGGCGTTTGTGGGATTGTAGTGGATGTATCTTGCCACCGCAAGTAATGAATTAATATTTTCAATTGGGTCACTAAAATATCGTCCGTTTTGTACATAGCCTGTTCGTTCGTATTTCATGTTAAACCAAACTGCGTACGTAGTATTAAGTTTTCGAAAAATTGTTTCAAGGGAACTGTCCGGCGAGTGGCGGATTAAAAGATGTACATGATTAGACATAAGGCAGTATGCAAAAATTTCAAATTCACATTCCTGCTTAAAATATTCTAAAAGTTTCAGATATTTTTTAAAATCTTTTTCTTCTTCAAATAGAAGTTGTCTATCGGCTCCTTTGATGACGACATGATAAATGCGTAAAGAAGATTGTATCCGTTGTGTTCTAGGCATGTTGACTCCTTTCATTTTTTTAAAATCGATTTTACATGTATGATTTTTGAATTTGAAAAAATACATTTCAACCCTCGTTTTGCAAAATTGGAAAGTATAGTTTTGTATTCAATTGTATAGTTTTATTGCTAGGAATAGGCGCGCGAATAGAAAGAAAATCAGCGCATTTATTCAGACATGCAAAAAAAGATTCATTTTTTTTATCATAGCGATTTTTTGCGGAAAAGTAAATAGCAAATATTGAGTTTTTTTCATTTATGTGGTAGCATTTACACGTTGTTGAGGAAAAAATAATAGTAGATAAATTTTATTTGTTGGGATGTGTGAAAACATAGAAACATGAAGCTGCAAAAGAGATGATTCTTGGTAAGCCAAAAGGGCGCTCCTTATGACAAAGGGCACTCCTCATGGCAAAAGGGCGCTCCTCGTGGCAAAAGAACCGTCCC
>JAXJUI010000096.1:0-2686 GCA_036309165.1 Agathobacter sp.
GTATGACCGTCTGGCCACTTAAAAACATAATTGTTTTCCTTATATTCATTGCCGAAAGACGCTCTGTTTTTTTGCTCCTGTCTTTTGGCGACAGTAAATATTTCCACCGCTTCAGAGGTAAGGGGGAATGTCCTTCGGCTACTGGCATTCTTAGTTTTGTCTTTGGCAACCACTTCGGTGACCTTAGATACAGTATGGCGTATTGTCATGGATTTCTGTTCAAAATCAATACTGTCCCACTGTAGACCCAGCAATTCACTTCTGCGTAGCCCATAGAGGGCTGTAATTTTTACGAGAGGAAGTAGAGGATCATCGTCTATTGCAGAGAACAATTCTCTTAATTGTCTATCGTTATAAAATTTGCTCTCATATCTTTCACATTGCGGAAGTACAACAAACTGACAGGGATTAGAGGGAATAAGCCTATTTTGAACGGCAAGGTTCAGCGTTTGATTGATGATATTTTTATGGAGTTTAAGAGACCGAGCGGATAATCCTCCGTTTCCGTTGAGCCTACCACTCTGGTGCTTTGTATCAATATAACGTTGTATTTTTTTATAATCCAAATCAACTAATTGAATTTTAGCATCATCAAAATAGGGAAGAATGTGTCCGTCTGCTAAGACTTGATAACCTTGCAGTGTTACACAGTCAACTTTTCTGCCGATTTGTTCAAGCCATATCCTTACGTAATCGCTGAACAGAACATCGGATTTTACAATACCTTCCATACGTTCATATTCCGCCAACATTTCTCGCAGGAATTGTTCGGCTCTTCGCTTGTTTCCCTTTTCAGGAAGATCGGAACAGATCCATTTTTTCTTTCGTTTGCCGTTTTCATAGACGTTAAGTATTGCGTAATATTTTCCATTTTTTACAGTCAAGCTACCTGTCATATAATGTACTCCTTTCTAAGACAGCGATGGCATTGACCGTTACAACTTTAGATTGTTTGCTGCTGTTCGTGTAAATTCCTCAAGGCTGAATTTCGGAACTTTAATTGTACGACCTACTCGGATGGCACCGATTTGATGATTATTTACCAATGAGTAAGCAGCCTTAATACCAATTCCAAGAGCTTGGGCTACTTGAGGAACGGTTAACACATCAGGAAAGTCCCTAAACATTATCACAGCACCTCCACGTTATAGCAATATTTTGAAGGTTGCGATTGAGATCGTATGCTTTCATTCTTACCTCCTTTAAGGCAATGGATCTCTGCTGTGCTCTAATCATAGTATAATTACTTGTACACCAAAAATCCATTATGTCGTGTGAGCATGACATTGCAGCGAATATTTCATCTGAGATTTTCAAAGCCACATGAATGCGCCGGAGAAGAAATCCCCGGCGCGTGGTATCTGACTTTGAAATACTGCACCTACCATTTGTCTTTATTTCAACAAAGATAATCGTGGAGCAGTATGTCATGTAAGAACCCAAATTGAAATATTCCGCCATTTTTGCCACGCACCCCTGGCGGTAGGAATGGTGCAAGTCGCCTTTGGCAAGGCAGTCATAGCTCCACGCTGCCGCTGTCCATCCGGACTGGCAAATAGCGCAGGGCTCCCCTCTAGTCTTTGAGAGGACGTGAGTAAGTATCTTTCACCCCCATGGAGTCATCGCACACCGGAATGCCAAAACCGGCGTTAAGCCTGCGTAGATCGCTCCAGAGGCAATGTGCAGAAGGATCTGCTGTTTACCATCCATCTTGGCGGCGCATCTTATGTGCTATTACATGGGTTAATGTACTGGCACCACTGTTATTCAATTTTCAAGGATCAGAGAAGGCTGGTGAATAGTCCCTTCACCTAACGTCATTTTTTAGGGTGCTTTGGTCGGGTTTTTTCCATTACTTTCAAAAATTTTTTTCTTAGCGGTTGCAATGCTTTCCACAATGCAGGAATGTACAACACCCTCTCTTTTGGCGATGCTTCTTACATTCTCGCCCAGTGCTAAGTGGAACCACATTCTGCGGAACTGTGCTGTGGTAACACATTTAGCTAACAATAACACCTTTTCTTTTGCCTTCTGAATCCTTTCAGTGCGTTCAATTTGGTTAATCATCATTTCTTCCGGCGAAAAAACGGTGACTGGACTTGTACCAGTTGAATTAAGGTGAACAATGTGTCTATGATAGTAGGAATCTTTATAATCAGTTTCCCGATAATCTTCATCAGACCAGGATTTCCAAAACATGAATTCCTCTTCAGTTGCGAATTGCTCTCTAGAAATACGCTGTTCGCTTCCATCGCATCCTTTATACACAATGCTGTCTTTATCTTTTTTATTCAAAGCATAATCACTATTATTATCAAACATAATGAACCTCCAATTTGTTTTTTGAAAAAACAAATTGCTGAGGTGGAGATCTGCTTCTAGGTAAGAAGTAATAGCTTGAATATATTTGATGTGGAAAAAAATCGAAAAAGAAATCAGGTAATCCGCATTGGAATGCTTGATTTATGGCATAGTGACTCCGTAACACGCACTGAAATGCGTGTTAATTCGTATGTTACTTTTGGATTTATCTAATAACATACAATAACTCCTCATCCTATACGCAATAAAATGCGGAAGAAATCCGTATTGCAATACGTTCAATAGAACCAGTGTCTAGTGTAAAATACTTACGAGGTGAGTGAAAATGCCTGAATATTCTTATTATGTGGGTGATGCTGTAAAA
>JAXJUI010000097.1:0-15667 GCA_036309165.1 Agathobacter sp.
CATCTACTTTCCTTGATTGCTATGCACAGAGAGACTTAGCTAACGGAACATTTACAGAAGAGCAGATTCAGGAATTCGTTGACCACTTCATCATGAAGTTACGTTGCATCAAGTTTGCTCGTACACCAGAATACAATGCATTATTCGCTGGTGACCCAACATGGGTAACAGAATCAATCGGTGGTGTAGGTGTAGATGGACGTCACATGGTAACAAAGATGTCTTACCGTTACTTAAATACATTAAACAACATTGGTGCAGCTCCAGAACCAAACTTAACAGTTCTTTGGTCTAAAAACTTACCAGACAACTTCAAACAGTTCTGTGCTGATATCTCAATCAAACACTCAGCAGTACAGTACGAAAATGATGATATCATGCGTGTACTTCACGGTGATGACTACGGTATCGCATGCTGCGTATCTTCAATGAAAATTGGTAAAGAAATGCAGTTCTTCGGAGCTAGAGCAAACCTTGCTAAATGTTTACTTTACGCTATCAACGGTGGTGTTGATGAAATCTCTGGTAAACAGGTAGGTCCTAAATACCGTCCAATTACTTCAGAATACTTAGATTACGATGAAGTAATGGCAGCTTACAAAGATATGATGAAATGGCTTGCTAGTGTATATGTTAACGCACTTAACATCATCCACTACATGCATGACAAATACTGCTACGAAAAATTAGAAATGGCTTTACATGATAAGAAAGTTACTCGTTGGTTTGCAACAGGTATCGCTGGATTCTCAGTAGTAGCAGACTCATTATCAGCTATCAAATATGCAAAAGTTAAACCAATCCGTAACGAACAGGGTGTAGCAGTAGACTTCGAAATCGAAGGAGACTTCCCTAAATACGGTAACGATGATGATCGTGTAGATGAAATCGCAAAAGAAATCCTTCACTTATTCATCGGATATGTTAAAGGTAACCATACATACCGTGGTGGTATCCAGACAACATCTATCTTAACAATTACATCAAACGTATCATACGGAAAGAACACAGGTGCTACTCCAGACGGACGTAAAGCAGGTGTTGCATTTGCTCCAGGTGGAAACCCAATGCACGGACGTGATACACATGGTGCTGTAGCTTCACTTTCATCAGTTGCTAAGATCCCATTCATGGATTCACAGGATGGTATCTCTAACACATTCACAATCGTTCCAGATGCACTTGGAAAAGATTTAGAAGCTCAGAAAAACAACTTAACAGCATTATTAGATGGATACGTAGTAAAAGGTGGACATCACTTAAACGTAAACGTATTAAACAGAGAAACATTATTAGATGCTCAGAAACATCCAGAAAACTATCCACAGTTAACAATCCGTGTATCTGGATACGCTGTAAACTTCATCAAGTTAACAAAAGAACAGCAGGATGAAGTAATCGCTCGTACATTCCACGAAACAATGTAAGCGATAACGAGAAAAATACAAATAAAAGACTGCCGGCAAGCTTGCTTGCGTGGCAGTCTTTTTTTGTATTTGGCGAGCAACGGATAGCGAGGAAACCGAAGGATTCCGAGCGAAGCGTTGAGTCTCGTTATCGCTTACAAGTGTGGGAAAATATTTGGCGAGCAACGGATAGCGAGGAAGCCGAAGGGTTCCGAGCGAAGCGTTGTGTCTCGTTATCGCTTGTGGGCAGTCACTTTTTGCTGTATAGTGAAAAAGTAATTTATTTATAGATGAACATAAGAATTAAAATTTAGTAATTAGAATAAGAGGAAGAAAATGACAGAAAGAGAAGAAGTGCTTAAATATGGACTGAGTTTTCCAAATACTTATCAAGAAGCACCATTTCATGATGATAATTGGCAACTAGTAAGAGTAAAGAAAACAAAGAAGGCTTTTTTGTGGACATATGAAAGAAATGGGTATATCAATTTGAATGTAAAAGTATCTCCAGAATGGCGCGATTTTTGGAGAGATACTTATGCCGCGGTGGTTCCTGGATGGCATCAGAATAAAGAACATTGGAATACGATTATTTTGGATGGAACGATTCCGGAGGATGAAATAAAAAGAATGATAGCTGAAAGTTATGATTTGGTTACAGATAGTCCTTCGAAACGTATTTATGAAGCCGTAAAAAAGATTCCAAAAGGAAAAGTGGCTACATATGGACAAGTAGCTGAAATGGCTGGAAATAAGAAGATGGCGAGGGCTGTAGGAAATGCACTTCATAAAAATCCAGAGCCAGGTGTAATCCCATGTCATAGAGTTGTAGATTCCAAAGGAAATCTTGCCGACGAGTTCGCTTTTGGCGGGTTGGGTGCGCAGGCAAAATTGCTAAAAGAAGAAGGTGTTTTAGTAGTAGATGGCCGTGTGGACCTGAATGTTTTCCAGATGTAGTATGCAACAAAAAAGAATTTAAAATGTATAGAAACAAAGACACATAAATGGAGAAAATTATGTTATAATGATAGTACGAAAGTAACTGATAGAAAATGTTTAGTTGCAATAGAGAATAGTATAGACAAGATTAACAAACTAGGAGGAATCAATATGGGATATATTCATTCATTAGAAACATTTGGAACAGTAGATGGGCCGGGAGTTCGCTTTGTAGTATTTTTTCAGGGATGTCCAATGAGATGCCAATACTGTCATAATCCAGATACATGGAAAATAGAAGATGGGCAGGAGATGGATGCGGATGAAATAATTTCTCGTTATTTAAGAAATGAATCCTTCTATACAACAGGTGGAATTACTGCAACAGGTGGAGAACCGATGGTGCAGATTGATTTTTTAACAGAGTTATTTACAAAAGCAAAAGAGCATGGAATTCATACAGCTTTAGATACATCTGGAATTATGTTTCCTGGTGTAGATGCAGGAGAAGCATTTGAAAAGGTTGAAAAACTTATGAAGGTGACAGATCTTGTTATGCTTGATATTAAGCACATTGATGAGGAAGAGCACCAGAAACTTACAGGGCAGTCTAATAAAAGAATTATTGAATTTGCAAGATATTTGGACTCTATTAAAAAACCGGTTTGGATTCGCCATGTAGTAGTTCCAGGTATTACATTTGTAGAAGAAGAACTTGTAGGGGTAGGGAAATTCCTTGCAACACTTTCGAATGTAGAAAAGTTAGAGGTTTTGAAATATCATGCTCTCGGAAAAGTGAAGTATGAAAATCTCGGTATGGATTATGTATTAAAAGATACACCACAACTTACAAAAGATGAAGCGGCTAAGGCGCGTGAAATCATCGAAAAAGCATGGAAAGAGGCCGATGAGTAATAAAGTTGATTTGATATATGAAGATAAAGATGTTCTAGTTTGCCATAAACCTGCGGGGGTTGCAACACAAACGAGGAAAATTGGGCAAAAAGATGTTGAAAGTCTTCTTCGTTCGTATTTGGCGAAAAAGAAAGAGGGAAATTATGTTGCGGTAGTGCATCGTTTAGACCAGCCGGTAGAAGGATTACTTGTACTTGCAAAAAATGCAAAAGCAGCGGCAGCATTATCTGAACAAATGAGAGAGCATCGCATTGGAAAATATTATATGGCGATTGGACTAAAACAGGAAGAAAGTGCGTTGACACATTCTGGACAACTAGTGGATTATATGATTTCAGATCCCAAAAATAATATCGCACAAATCTGTTCGCATGATGATCCAAGCGCAAAAAAAGCAATTTTAGATTATGAAGTTGTAAAACAAGTTGGTAAGAAGGTCTTGTTTAAAATAGAACTTCATACCGGACGTCACCATCAGATTCGAGTGCAATTTGCGAATATGGGATGTCCGTTATGGGGAGATGTAAAATATGGTGGTGAAGAATGCAAAACACCGAACCATCATGTGGCTCTTTGTGCATATCGTTTGCAATTTGAGCATCCGACAACGAAAAAAATGATGGATTTTAAAATTAGACCATCGGGACCGTTGTTTAAGTTTTAAATGGGACTTGTCCAGATGTGGTGTTATGATGTAGAATAGAATGATACTGACACGATAAAAAGATACACTCTATATAAAGGATTTGGGGAACATGATATCAAAGTATTTTAATGGGGTAATTGAACAAGTATATAGTAAGGTTGGAACAACTGAGAAAAATATTGTTATGGCTTGCTATAGCAATGATTTTTCAGTTGTTGATCTTGAATTATTACAGCGCTATTCGGAAGCAGATGATGGCGTCTTTTTTACTTGGTATGAATATGAACATGATGCGTTTGTAGGAGCATATGATCCGTTTTTAGATATTATTTGTGAAATGTATCATAGATATATATCAGATTCGTTTGATAAATTTTTGGAAGATTGCGGAGTTTACTATTTGCATCGTCCAATCTTTAAGTCTTATTTTGAAACGGGAGTTTGTAAAAGAACTGAAGAAGTTATTCTTAATGAAGTAGATTACGAACAGCAGAGAATGACAGAGGCTGTTGTTGCAATGTTAAAAGCGGTAGCAACCTGTAAACCACTTGCGATTGTAATCAATCGTTTTCAGATGGCAAGTCCAAGCACGATGCTTGTAATTCGTCAGCTGCTTGAGAATCCAACTAGCAATATCGGAATTGTACTAGGTGCAAATGAAAGTCAAAAAGCACATGATATCAGTACAGAGAGCTGGGAAAAAATCTTAGAGGAATTAAATGACTTAAGTCAGTTATATCACTTGGGTAATACAGGGCGTATGAAAACGGCGTCTAACCATGTTGTTTTAGAGCAGTATAAAGATACAAAATTCTTCTATAGCCAGCTTTGCAATATTGTAGAACTTCTGGATTATGAGCAGGCAAAGTATTATCTTGCTTACATAGAAAAACGTATTAAATTCGAAGGTGCAAAAGTTCCGGAAGAGAACTTAGTGCAGATATACCTTCTTTATGCTCGTGTATCCATTTTTTTAAGTGATGTTTCAAAAGCGCTTGGACTGTTAGAAGGAATCATGCGTTTGGAATGCGCAACGAATGATACAAGAATAAAATATGACTGCGAAATTCTTTTGAGTCGTGGCTATATGTATCAGGGAAGATTAGATGATGCAATAGAGCATGCAAAAACAGCAAAAGAAGAGGCTCAAAAACTTGAAGAAGAAAAATTGATTTTTGAGGCGGAACTTATTTTTATACAGGCAGAAATGTCTGGATGGCACAATATTTTCTTCTGTGTAGAAGACGTTGTTGTGGATAATCATGTAATTGAATGCGCGATTAAATATGGATATAAGAATCATTTGGCGCATATTTACATTTATGCATATGATAATCGCCCTGAAATTGTAGCACTTTCATATCGAACAGAGGCAGCGCTTGTGAATTTTTCAAAAGGACTTGAAATCGCTAAAAACATTGGAAATGCGCGACTTGTACAGACGGCATATAAAAAGAATGTTATGATTGCCGCAACAAATGGTATGAATGAAATTGCATTATTGTATGCAGTTCGTACATATCAGTATATTGGAAAATTTGATGATTATGAATCTGCGCATGTATTTATGTCGATTGGGTATAATTTAAGTGCAATCGGAAAAAATGTAGACGCAGAAAGATATTATGATAAAGCAATTGAAATGTTCTATTATTTGGGCAAATCTGAAGATATTGCAGAAGCTCATTATAACAGGGCGTTAAATGCAATCATGATGGGGGATTTTTCGAAAGCGGAAAGCAATTTGCTTTTTACAATGAAGACAATTGAAAAATTGCATCTAAATAGTATTCGTGTATGTAATCTTTCAAAATTGTATGGTCTTCTTGCTATTGTCTGCGGTTTGCAGGGAAATAAATTTAATACAGAACGCTATTTACAGAGTTGTAGTAAATTCATCGATTACATGCTTGAAAAGAAGGAAGCCGGAAAGAACTCGGAATATGTGCATGATTACGAAAAATGTGATGATGACATGTTTTTATATTTCTTTGCAAAAGCGCTTTTTATGGATATGGAAGGAAAAGAAGAAGAGGCCTATGGATTATTAGAAAAGGCGGAGGAATTACTTCGTAATTCGGAAGGAAATCAATTCCATTCTTATCGTTGGTATCGAGAGCTGCGTATGAAGTATTACAAGAAATTCTCGAAAAACGAGTTATATAAGGCTGAGAAAGATACGTTAGAGGGTCATTTAAAAGTGGCTCGTGAGATTCGTGAGTCATATTCTGAGTTTTTATTAGAAGAATTAGAGATAGTTCTTTCTGGTTTCGAAAGAACAATAACAGAGGATGATATCGAGCAATTGTTAAAACAGAATAGCTTGGCGAAGAACTTCCAGACAGTGAAACGACAAATGGAGTTTGTTGCAAGCTGGCAGAAGCTGATTGATGTTGAGAATGTTACTGCAGAGCAAACTGTTCAAAAAGCAGTTCGAACATTCTTAAATGAATTTAATATCGATAATGCCATTTATGTTCGTTATAGTGAAGATGAACCAAAAGTTCTTTTCAACAATACAAAATGTAAAATGGATGGAGCAGTATTAAATACATTGGATTTCTTTATGAAGGAATGTCCAAGTGGATTTGCGGTATCGAAAGCAAAAGAAAACTTCTATGATTACCGTACGGCAATTGAACCATTTGGAACGGAAGATATTTGCTCGATTCTTGGTATTCCTGTCATTGAAGGAAATGAGGTAAAGGCATATTTGATTGCATATATTCAGATGAAGGATAACTGGCACTCATCTATGGCGCGTTACTTATTAGATGAATCGGATTTGGATATATACCGCTTGTTATTTAGAGAATTAAATTACTGCTTAAACCGTATTGAAGCGAATGAAAGAGTTTTGGAAATGAACCGTATTTTATCGGATGCTGCGGTAAAAGATATGCTTACAAATGTATACAATCGTGCAGGCCTTTATCAGAAAATTGATGAACTTGTAAAAGAGGATGAAAATGTTGATAAACATCCGGGAATTGCAATTATGTTCCTTGATTTGGATAACTTCAAACCATACAATGATACATTCGGACATGAAGCTGGCGATATTGTATTAAAGTGCATGGCGGATATTTTTAGGCAATCTGTTGGACACCGAGGCTTTGTAAGCCGTTATGGTGGAGATGAATTTATTCTCGTTGTACAGGATTCGGATAAAGAATTATTAAAAACGATTGCAGAAGATGTATATAGAAGAATTGAAGCTTCTAATGGATTCAAAAGAGAACTCGAAGCAGGAACCGGTCGTACGCTGGATATGAGAGAACTCGTTCCAGTTACCTGTTCCATAGGAATTGCTATTTCGGAAGGAAAAATAAATAAGGAAGACTGTGAAGCACTGATTCAGATGGCGGATGATATTCTTTATTCGATTAAAACAGAGGGAAAAGGAACATATCGATTTTTATGAGAATCAATTTACCAGAAGACGTAAATTACATAATTTGCACATTACAACAGCATGGGTTTGAGGCCTATGCTGTTGGTGGTTGTGTGAGAGATACACTACTTGGGCGTATTCCGGGAGATTGGGATATTACAACGTCAGCAAAGCCCAAGCAGGTAAAGGAGATATTTACTCATACAATAGATACTGGAATTTTGCATGGAACAGTAACGGTAATGCTTCATAAAGTGGGTTATGAAGTGACAACATATCGGATTGACGGCGAATATGAGGATGCAAGACATCCTAAAGAAGTTACTTTTACCTCGAATCTTATTGAAGATTTAAAAAGACGTGATTTTACAATAAATGCAATGGCCTATAATGATACAGAAGGTCTTATAGATGCATTTACAGGATTGGAAGATCTTGAAAAAGGTGTGATTCAGTGTGTTGGAAATCCTAAGGAGAGATTTAGCGAAGATGCGCTTAGAATGCTTCGCGCGGTACGTTTTGCAGCACAGCTTGGATTTGAAATTGAGGAAAATACGGCAGATGCCATTTTTGAATTGTCGCATACAATTGAGAAAATTAGCGCAGAACGTATTCAGGTGGAATTGGTAAAACTTTTGTTATCTCCACACCCGGAGGAAATAGAAACAGCTTACAAATTAGGTCTAACAAAAGTATTTTTGCCAGAATTTGATCAAATGATGGAAACTATGCAAAATAGTCCGCACCATTGTTACAGTGTTGGAAAACACACAATTGAAACATTAAAATGTGTTTCTGCAAATCGTTATCTTCGAATTGTGATGCTTTTGCATGATGTGGCAAAGCCACTTTGTGTTTCGACGAAAAATGGAAGAGATCATTTTTATGGACATCCGAAAAAAGGGGCTGAGATGTCAAAGATGATATTACGCCGATTGAAGTTTGATAATGATACCATAAAAAAAGTAGCGCATTTGATTCTGTTTCATGATGAGAGACCAGAACTTACGGAAAAAAATGTAAGAAAAATGGTGAGCAGAGTGGGCGTGGACTATTGTCCAATGCTTATTGAAATTAAACGAGCTGATTTATATGGACAAAGTGAGTATAAGAGAACACAAAAAGAAGCGTATGTAAATCTGTTTGAGAAGATGTACAAAGAGATACTCGAAAAGAAACAGTGCGTACAAAAGGCAGATTTGGCAGTAAATGGAAAAGATTTGATGGAAATTGGAGTGCCACAGGGAAAACAGGTGGGAGTTATTTTGGAAAGTTTGTTTCAAGAAGTATTAGAAAATCCAGAAAGAAATGAAAAGGATATTTTGCTTGGCATAGCCAAAACAATGATTTAGTTATATAAAAAAGAATAAAAGGGAATCCTTCTTCATATGATAAAACGATATTAGAGTCATGTGGAGGGGGATTTTTTGTATATTCAGCCAGAAGTTATTTTAGAACAATATGATATAGATGTAAAAACGATTACAAAAGGGAGAGGGACGTTTGTTTGCAAAACTTCCGAAGGGAAGAAAATTCTTGCTCCATTTCGGGGACATATGGAAAGGGCGGGAATTTTAAAACAATATCTTTCCTGGATAAATGAAAACGGTTACCCAATCGAACAGATTTGCGAGACAAAAGACGGGATGCCGTTATCAAAAGGAGAAGATGAACATTTTTATGTATTAAAAGATGAGGCAGAGGGGGAAGAATGTGATGTAAAAAATCGTTGGAATATGATTGGCGCAATGAAATCACTGGCTTATTTTCACAAGGTCTCTTTACAGACCCCGATAGATTTACCTTCTTATATGGTGTCGGGGAAAGAAGATGTCTTGGAACAATATGAGAAGAGAAAACGTGAGCTTTTAAAGGTTCGAAATTATTTAAAAGCAAAGAAAAAGAAAAATGATTTTGAAAGGATGTTTCAAAGTTGTTACGCAAAATATATGGAAGAAGCAACAGAGTCAATTCTTTTTTTGAGTGGGCTTGAAATTCCTCAAAAGGTCTGTTTGTGTCATGGAATGTGTAGTCAGCATAGTTTCCTTTTTGTGGGAAACGCACAGAGAAATGCAAATATAGATAATGTAGATAGTGTAGATAGTGTAGATAAAGAGGCGCTAATGTGGAGGCTGGTTTCGTTAGAAGGCGCTGTGGGCGGAAATCCAATACAGGATGTGGCCAATCTTCTTCGGAAAACCTTAGAGAAAAATGAATGGAATTTAAAACTTGGACTGGAGCTTTTGGATGCTTATAAAGAGGTGCGACCGTTAGAGCAAAAGGAGATTTTATATTTGTATGGGCTGTTAAAATTTCCTGAAAAATTCTGGAAATTGGTCAACCATTATTCCTCATCTAATAAGGCTTGGGTGGCGGAAAAGGATATTGAAAAGCTGCAGGAAGTAATCCGTTTAGAACCTTCTCGAAGTGGATTTTTAGAAACGCTGATGTTATACTAACAATATGAGAATAATTACATTTATGAGAAAAAGATTACATCGAATAGAACAAATGGCATTGCTTTTGATCTTCGTATTCTTAGGTGGAGTTTGGATACAAGGATGTGGACAAAAGGTTTCGGAGGTGACCCCTGGGGTGTCCTATTATAAACCTGATGATACGCAGGAAGAAGAAACAGAAAAGATACAAGAACATACTCTTTATGTGATTGTATCTCATGACAGTGCACAAGGAATTATTCGATTGTGGAATCAGGAAAACAAAAAGGAATATCAGTATTATTATAGCTTTGAGAGCAGATTTTTGGACAAATACGGAAATTACACAACAGCTGCAGATTTTACGATTGGAAGAGGCGTTTTTGTCAACAAAACAGATGTATATGGAAAGCTAATGGAAGTGCAGATTGCAGACACGACTTGGGAATATGAAGACATTGTTCGTTTTTCTATCGATGAAGACCGTGAAGTACTTACCATAGCAGATTCAAATTATAATTATTCGGAAGAAACATTTGTATTTCCAAATGAAGAAAGAGGTGTGATTTCAGATATCAAATCCGAAGATGAAATTCGCGTTGTCGGCCTTGGAAAAGATATTTTGTCTGTTGTAGTAACAACCGGACAAGGAACATTGAAGCTGACCAATACAGAACTTTTTGAAGGCAGTTATTTACAGCTTGGAAAGAAAATTTTTGTTGAAATTATTCCAGGACTAGAAATAGAAGTTTTGGAAGGTAGTTATGACCTTGTCGTAGCAAATGATGGTTGGGGTGGAACGACGAATGTGACAATCACAAGAGGCGAGACGACAGAAGTGGATCTTGACAGTATCAAAGGAGATGGTCCGAAGTATGGAAGCATTAAATTTGAATTAGATATTGAAGGTGCGATATTAACTGTGGATGGAGTGATTGTAGACCCGATAGAACCGATTTCACTGAAATATGGGAAACATTATCTAACGGTAACGGCGTCTGGATATGATACATGGTCAAGATATTTGTATGTAAATTCGGAAGAAGCGACGCTTGAAATAGCATTAACTTCGGATATTTTGGATGAAACGGAAAGTGAAGAGGAAAGCGAAACTGAAACGGAAAAATCTGACAATAGAACAGAAGGGGACATAGAATTAGATAACACTGAAGCAAAAAAAATAAATTCAGAAACTAACGAGAAAAAAACGGAGACTTCGTAAAATGCAATGGGAATTTTTCACGATTTTTAGAGTTAATTTTTGGTGGCTTTTATCAGTATGAAAAGCCTATAAAATGGGCGTTTTTCCTTGACAAAAGGTCAGAAAACAAGTATAAATATTGTTGTAGCTATTCGGGCTTGAACTCGAATACAGATTACGTAAATCCAGAGGAGGAATTTTGACATGAACAAAGCAGAATTAGTTGCAGCTATGGCTGAAAAAACTCAGTTATCTAAAAAAGATGCTGAAGCAGCATTAAAAGCTTTCACAGAAGTTGTTGCTGAAGAATTAAAGAAAGGGGAAAAAATCCAGTTAGTTGGATTTGGTACTTTCGAAGTTTCTGAAAGAGCAGCTAGAACTGGTAGAAATCCACAGACAGGAAAAGAGATGACAATTGCAGCATCTAAAGCTCCTAAATTCAAGGCTGGAAAAGCTTTAAAGGATTCTTTAAACTAATTTAGTTCAATCAAGTGGAACGCTTTTATAGCGTTCCACTTTTTATTTGATGATAACTATTGGTATTAAGAAAGGAATCGAAATGAGACTAGACAAATTTTTGAAAGTATCACGACTGATTAAGAGGAGAACCGTCGCAAATGAAGCATGTGATGCAGGTCGTGTAATGGTAAATGGAAAGCCTGCTAAAGCATCAGTAAATGTGAAAGTTGGAGATGAAATTGAAATTCTATTTGGTCAAAAGACAGTAAAGGTTCGTGTTTTGAATATTTTAGAAACAACTAAAAAAGAAGAAGCAAAAGATTTATTTGAATATATTTAGCATAAAATAATTACCTCCTAATATACTGTAACAAGCAAGCTTATGTGGTATGCAGTAAGGAGGTTTTTTTATGCAGGAAAATATGTCTGCAAAAACTCATCGTATTCTTCTTTTGGATCGAAAGCAAGGAAATATATCAGGTGTTTTAGATGTGGTTTCTTTTGATGAAAGTATTGTTATATTAAAAACAGAACAAGGGGATTTACAGGTAAAAGGAAAAGGTTTACACGTTACACGGGTGGATTTGGGAAAAGGAGAAGTGGATTTAGAAGGTTTTGTTGAAACGATGGATTATTCCAAGAAAAGAATGGGATGGTTTTCATGATTTTATTTGGAAGAGCGATTGTACTTGGAGCGTCACTTGTGTTTGCATACGATGTGATACGTGTTTTTCGAAGGATTTTGTCACATGGAATTGTGTGGGTCTCTATCGAAGATGCTGCATACTGGATTAGCTCCTGTATATTGGTATTTGTACTAATTACGAGGGAAAATGCGGGAGAAATTCGTGTTTATATTTTTTTAGGGATGGGACTAGGTGGTTTACTATATTACTTTTTGGTAGGCAGACCATTTATGAAGAGTATCAGTCGGTCGATTTTTCGCCTGAAAAAGCGATTGAAAAAAAGGTGTAAAGAGGATAAAATGAAGACAAGAGAAAGATAAGGAATTGAGGAACTTACATGAGTACAAAGCGAAAGAGCCAGACTCGTAGTCGGGGACGCAATAATGGAATGTTTAGTATTACACTCATTGTAATCGTTTTTTTAGTGGTAATGTCGGTGCAGATTTATCGTCTGAAACAAAGGGATGATGAGTATCGGAAGAAAGAAGAAGTGTTACAGGAACAATACGAAGCAGAAACAGAACGTGCAGAGGAGTTAATTCAATTAGAAGCATACATGCAAACGGATGCATATATTGAAGAGGTTGCAAAGAGCAAACTTGGATTAGCTTATGCAAATGAGATTATTTTTAAAGAACGTGAAGAGTAAGGTCATGCCAGATGGTGTGGCCTTTTCGTTTGTTAGGATTTATATAGAAAAAATGTGACAGAAATCGCAAATTTCCACCGATAAAATAGTCTTACTTAGGAGAAAAGGAGTGGTGAATTTGCAGAAAAAAGAAAAAGTGTTAGAGCAGATAAAGAAATTTGTCTGGGCAATTCCAGGTCTGTTTGTTGGGGGCCTGGAAATTATGGGATATTGTCCGTTTGTTCTGGCGTATTTTGCGTTGTGTGTCGGAATGGAGAAGCAGTCTGTATGGATTTATATGATGACGTTTTGGGGAATGTGGACCAGGGTGTCCGTGTGGACAAGCCTAAAATATATGCTCGCAATGTTTGTTGTCGATATGTTTGTACGTGGGTATTGTTGGCTGAATCAAAAGTGTCAAAGTACTTTGGTGGCAGGAGCAGCGGCAGGCGTGGTTGCGCTTATGAACATATCGGAAGGGATATGGGGCGGTATGGAAATGTACGAAATCCTGCTTGGAATTAGTGAGGGGGCAATTGTTTTTGGAGTGGTACTTCTTAGTAGATATGTGGTGGAGGTACTTATGCATATGTGGGAGCAAAGGAGATTTCGCGAAAAGAAAGTAATACTTGGAAGGAGTACAAAAGTTCCGCTGGATAATTTGGAAGTGGTTTCAACCGCGATGGAGGGGTTGTCGGATACATTTCGAAAAATCAGTAAGGAGAAAAAAGAAAAGGATGGAATAAGAAGAGATGATTTTGAAAGAGAATTAAGAGGAACAGTTTGTATTTCATGCTCAGAGTGCGCGATGTGTTATCGAAAAGAAAATCTGGCAGATCAGATGCATCGCTTATATGAGGCAGTAAAAAAACGTGTTCCGAGAAAAGAGATGATAAAAGAAGAATATTTGGAATCTTGTTGTCGTTATGAAGATATGGTGGATATGGCGGTACAGGCGTTTGGAAGAATGGAACTAAATGCGGCGTGGCATAAACGAATGCTGGAAAATCGTGCAGTTATAGCAAATCAATTGACTGCCATGGCCAATATTATGAAGGACATGACAAAAACGCGAAGGAATGTTGATCGCAACTCAAAGGTGTTGTTAGCAAAAATGCAGTATGAAGCAGAGGCAAAGGGGATAGAAATAAAAGAAATACACCTATTTGAAGATGATAAAAATCGTTTTGTGGTAAAAACAATGCTGGTTTCTAAGGTAGATGGAGGGGTTCCAACAAAACGTTTTTTAGATGGGGTAGAAAAGGTTTTAGGGGTATCTATGCGTACGAACAAGGATGCACGAAACCTGATTGGAAAAGAAGAACAGGAAATGACTTTATATGAGGATACCTGGTTTTATGTTTTGTCTGGAATTGCCAGAAGAAAAAAAGATGGAGCGCCTGTAAGCGGAGATAATTTTAGCATTTTTGATTTAGATGATGGCAGTCATCATGTGTGTATCTCGGATGGGATGGGGTCTGGGATAGAAGCAAATAAAGAAAGTGAACTTGTTGTGGGGCTGTTAGAAAACTTTATTGAGGCAGGGTTTAGTTCGGATATGGCAATTGGGCTTATGAACTCTGCTATGGTTTTAAAGGGAGAAGAAAATCATTTTTCAACCTTCGATTATGGATGTATTGATTTGTATAGTGGGGAAGTGGAAATTCGTAAAATTGGTGCACCAATTAGTTTTTGCAAAAGGGATAGGGAGGTTGTTTTTTTAGGAGAAGAAACATTGCCAGCAGGAATTTCATATACGCAAGAGGCGAAATGCTATACACATACACTAGAACATGGGGATTTTCTTGTCATGCTTACAGATGGTGTGGTAGAATGTTTACAAGTAGCGAAGCCATATGAAGCATTGTCGGATATGATTGCGAAAGAAACGACGCAGAATGCAGGGCTGATGGCTAAGAATATCTTAGATAAAGTTTTGATGGTTTCCGGTGGACAAGCAAGAGATGATATGACGGTGCTTGTAACTGGGATTTGGGAAAAATAAAATGAAAAAAATGAAGGAATTCGTAGAAAAGAATCAAATGATAAAAGCAGGGGATCACGTTGTGCTAGGAGTGTCTGGCGGCGCTGATTCTGTATGCATGTTTTTTGCATTACTTGATCTTTTGGAGCGAATTCCTTTTTCTATGTCAGTACTTCATGTGGAACATGGAATTCGTGGAGATGAAAGTATAAAGGATGCACATTTTGTTGAAAATCTGTGTAAGACACATCATGTGCCTTGTGTAATTGAACATGTGGATGTTCCTTCTTTTGCAAATGAAATGGGGATTGGAGTAGAAGAGGCTGCAAGAATTCTGCGGTATCGGAAATTAATCTCTTATGCAAAACAGTGTGAGAAACAATATCAGAAATCTGTAAAAGTGGCGCTTGCTCATCATATGGAAGATAATGCGGAGACGGTAATTTTTCAGATGGTGCGAGGAAGCGGACTGACTGGAATGAGTGGAATTTCACCCAAAAGAGAAGAAGAGGGTGTTGTTTTTATTCGCCCTTTGTTAACCTTAAGTCGAGCGGAGATTGAAGATTACTTAACAGGACTTGGGCAGAGTTATTGTTTAGATGAGACGAATGAGGATACTGATTATAGTCGAAACTGTATTAGACATAATATTATTCCGAAACTTCAGGAAATTAACGATCAGGCAATTTTACACATCTTTCAGATGTCAGAAAAACTACAGATGATGGATGGTTATTTTAAAGAACAGGTAGAAAAGAAAGAAGAACAGATAGTGACTGTTGAGCATAAAGAGGGTGCTTGTTATTATCATTTGAATATTCCTAAGCTAAAAGCACAGCATGCGGCAATTCAAAATGCACTAATGTTGGATGCGATTGCAAAGGCCGCAGGGCAACGGAAAGATATTTCAAGCGTTCATGTAGAAGAAGTACTTGGTCTTTTGGAAAAACAATCGGGAAGGCAGGTGACAC
>JAXJUI010000098.1:0-6832 GCA_036309165.1 Agathobacter sp.
AAGACGTTGTAAGACATCCGTTAGTTCAAAAAATTGTACAAGCATATGACAAATATGAAAAGAAGACAACGAAACGGGAGAATCAAAAATGATAAAAGAAAAATTTAGTTGGTTTCGTTTTGCTTCAGTTTTTGGAATATTTGTTATTACAGGATTTATAACAGCAATTTTATCTTTTTTTAAAAAATTTTATGTGGATGAGATAATATGCCTTATCTTTTTAGATGTTTTTTTTCTTAGTATCTTTTGCTATGAAATGGAGTATGAGAGAAAAAGAAAGATGCTTTCGAAGAATGAACACACTACATTTGGTCGTGTTCTAGGTGGCTATGCGATTTGTTCATTTTTATTTATAATATGTTTATTTTTACCTGAGTTTTGTAAACCAGTTTTACTTATGGCTGTTGTTATGACATCGATGAGTAGCGAGCTTTTGGGTATTTCTGTGTTATTATACTTTGTAATTATTATCACACTTTCGACGGGGGCTGGATATTATGAACTAGCTTCTTATGTGATGATGTCGTTATTTTCTGTAATTCTGACAAGGACTTTAAAACAAGTTATTTCAAAAATTTATATTTACTTTTTGTATTTATGCACAAGTGTTGCAATTCCAGTTTTATATTATTACCTTTGTTACAAAGAGATTCGTACTTCTTTAGTGATTTATGGAGTGGGAATTGGCATAGTAACAGTATTATTTGCAATTTTTTGCAAGGAAAAAGTGCAACCTAATACGGAAAAGGAAGTGTTACATCGAATGGATGACATTTTAGATGAACATTTTGTTCAGGTTAATGAAGTGAAATCTTATTCAAAACGTGAATATCATCATGCGAAAAAGGTTTCTGATATCTGCAAAAGATGTGCAAAGGAATTAGGATTTAATGAAAAACTATGCGAAACAGCTGGCTTTTATTATCGTCTTGGAATGTGGCAAGGCGAACCACATGTTGAAAATGGGGGATAGAAAGAGCAAGAACACTTTGTTTTCCGCAGGATGTAATAAAAATCCTAGAAGAGTATTATGGAGAAAATAAATTACCTTCAACAAAAGAATCTGCACTGATTCATATGGTGGATGGATTGGTGAAAAAAATCGAATTATTTGAAAAGGATGTTGGACAAAGTAAGTGGAATAGGGATATAATAATATTTCAGACGTTGAATGAGTATTCTTCATCTGGAATTTATGATGAATCTGGACTTAGTATGAATCAATTTATTAAAATTCGCGAATTCCTTTCAAAGGAGGTATAGTTTTATGAGTTTATATCTTGAAAAAGAATGTGAAGTAGATTTTTCTTTTGAATATGAGAAATTGGCGGAACGAGTAATTAGTTTTTGTTTGGAAGATGCTGGGTTTCCCTATGCAGCTGAAGTGAATTTGATTTTGACGGATAATGAGGGGATTCATCAAATTAATCAAGAGTTTCGACAAATTGACAGACCAACAGATGTATTGTCTTTTCCAATGCTTAATTATGAAAGTCCGGGAGATTTTTCTTTTTTGGAAGAAGAGTCTAAAGAGAATTTTAATCCTGATACAGGAGAAGCTCTGTTAGGAGATATCATGATTTCTGTTGAAAAGGTAAAAGAGCAGGCCAAAGAATATGGACATTCTGTAGAAAGAGAATTTGCCTTTTTGATTGTACATAGTATGTTACACTTGTTTGGATATGATCACATTGAAGAACAGGATGCTGCAATTATGGAACCAAAGCAAAAAGAAATCTTGGAAAAACTTGATTTAAAACGTTAAATAGGCAGTTATGCTACAAAGGAGGACATATATGAAAAAGAAATTACTAGTATGCTTATTAATAGGTGTTTGTACACTTTCACTTTTTGGTGGATGTAAAAAGAAAGATGCAAACACAGAAAATGAAGTTGCAGAAAATGTAACAGAAACTGAAACAGAAGAGACAAGAGAGGGAATGTTAAGAAGTCCATTTACAGGAGTTTGGATTGATGAAGAAATTGCAAGAAAACGTCCAATTGCTGTTATGACAGAAAATACAAGAGAAACACTTCCACAGTATGGTTTGTCATCTGCTGACGTAATCTATGAATGTCCAGTAGAAGGTGGAATTTCTCGTTTAATGTGTATTTATCAGGATTACGAAGATTTGGATAAAATTGGCAACATTAGAAGTTGTCGTATTTATTACCCATACTTTGCACATGAATTTGACGCAATTTATTTCCATGCGGGACAGAATGTGGCAGCAATTCCAGTGTTAGAAAGTGAATATATTGATGCTATTGATGGTACAACTGGAAAAGCAGCTCCATATTATATTGCAGATAGTTCAAGAAAAGCTCCTCATCATTTATATACATCTGGAGAACTTGCTGATCAGGCTATTGAAACATATGGATATGAAACAACATTAGATGACGATTACAAAACACATTACCAGTTTGCAAAAGAAGATGAACCAAATCTTTTAGAAGATGGTAATGATTGTGCAGTAATTCAGACATACTTTTTACATGCAAAACCATGGTTTACTTATAACGAAGAAGATGGTTTATACTACCGTTTTGAATTTGGTGAACCACAGATGGATGCGCTTAACGATACTCAGATTGCTGTAAAAAATGTAATTATTCAAGAAGTAACAAACTCTATGCTTGATGAATCGGCTGGAACACTTTGGCTTGATTATATTGGAACAGGTGTTGGTAAATACATTACAAATGGTAAGTGTATTGATATCACATGGGAAAGAGAATCTGATTATTCTATCACAAGATATTATGATAAAGACGGAAATGAAATTCAGTTAAATCCTGGAAAAACATGGGTTGAAGTTACACAAGCAGAATATACTGACAAAAATGTAGTATATGCTACACTTGAGGATTTTGAAAATAAGTAAAAGAGTTTAGTTGAGGTTGAAAATGTCAAAGAGTAAGAAGAATGGAACAAGTTTTCTTGTACAAGGTTCAATATTAGCGGTAGCATCTATAATTAGTAGGATTATTGGACTTATTTATCGTATTCCGATGACGGAAATTATTGGTGATATTGGGAATGACTACTATGGTTCCGCATTTGAAATATATAATGTTATGTTAATTATTTCTTCTTACAGTTTGCCTCTTGCTGTATCAAAATTGGTATCTGCACAGGTGGCAAAAGGAAGGAAAAAAGCAGCTTATCAGATTTTTAAAGGGGGGTTGCTTTTTGCCATTGTTTCAGGAACAACTGTTGCTCTGATAGTTTTTTTTGGTGCAGAGTTCTTTACAGCAAATGTAATTAAGACTCCATTTAGTATTTTTGCACTTCGTGTGCTTGCACCAACGCTTCTTGTAGTTGCGATTCTTGGTGTTATCAGAGGATTTTTTCAAGGACTAGGAACAATGATGCCTAGTGCGATTTCACAGATTATTGAGCAAATCGTAAATGCAATTGTAAGTATTTGGGCAGCTTATGTTTTGTTCAATTATGGAACAAAAGTAGGAAAGGTCTTAGGAGATCCGGATAATTATGCTGCAGCATATGGAGCTGCTGGTGGAACTCTTGGTACGGGGTTGGGTGCTTTAGCCGCACTTGGCTTTGTAGTGTTTATTTTCTTTGTATATATGACGGTATTTAAACGTCAGATGTTAAGAGAAAAAAATGTGAAAGTAGATTCTTTCGGATATACAATGAAAATTCTCGTGCTTACGATTATTCCGGTTTTATTAAGTACTACGATTTATAATATTAATGGTATTATTGATAATGGAATATTTAAGCATATTGCAATGCTACAAGGTTATTCGAAGAAAGAAATTTCTACATGGTGGGGCGTTTATGCAGGTAAGTATAAACTACTTGTAAATGTACCAATCTCGATTGCTGCTGCACTTGCGGCGTCATCTGTTCCATCTTTAACAGCTGCATATGCAGAAGGAAATATGGATCAGGTCAGAAGACAAATAAATGCAGCAATGCGTTTTACAATGGTGATTTCATTTCCTTGTACAGTAGGATTGGCAGTTTTAGCAAATCCAATTTTTAAGATGATTTTTCCGGGGACGGCAGAGACAGCAGGTATTGCTTCTCAAATGATGTGGATTGGCGCAATTACAGTTGTGTTTTCTGCAATGTCGACACTTTCTAATGGATTGTTACAGGGAATCAATAAACTTCTTGTTCCAGTTATTAATGCTTTAATTTCATTGGTAGCTCATACCATTCTTGTTGTTGTGTTATTGTTATTTTTTAGAATTAATATATATGCAATGGTCATTGGCGATGCGTTCTTTAATTTCATGATGAGTGCTTTAAATGCATATGCATTAAAACGTCATAGTAAGTATAAGCAAGAAGTGGTAAAGACATTTATTGTTCCGATTATTTGTTCAACCATTATGGGTGTTGTAACATTTGTTGTATATCATGGTTTGTATGCACTTATTAAATCAAATGTAGTTGCAGTAGTTATATCTATGATACTCGCGGTTCTTACGTATGGAATTTGTATGCTTTTATTAAAGGGATTAAACGAAGAGGAAATTCGAAAGTTTCCTAAAGGAGATTTGATTGTTAGAATCGCGCAAAAAGCTAAACTGTTATAGTTTACAAAAAGTGAATAAATAATACGAAAAAGGCAGATACTTTTTACGGAGGTGATATTATGAACCGTAAAGTAGTAATCTGTCTTTTTGTTTTGTTAATTATTATATTTTTATGGATGCTCATTTCAGGATTTTTTTATTCTAGAACACTAGGGCATAACGAAAATGAAACAAAAGAAAGTGACACAGAAAAAGTAGTAGAAGAAGTAATTCAAATGGATGAAAAGCAATCTGGATTTTGGATTTTGGAAAGAGATGAAAGTGTAATTGTTTACGATTTGAACACAAAAGAATATATGGAAACAGGGATAGAACATGAAGCATTAAGTGATGAAATGAAAGAAAAAATTGGAACAGGATTTTTAATAAATTCGGAGGAAGATTTGATTGATTTTCTGGAGAGTTATTCGAGCTGATTTGTTGAATGTTTTCGTGGGGTATGATAAAATCAGTTCTGTATGATTTGATATTAAGTTGGTGAATTATGGGTAAAAATAGTACAAGTGTTTTTGATGTTGTAGTAATTGGTGCAGGTGCATCGGGAATGATGGCTGCTATCACTGCAGCAAGGAATAACAAACGCATTTTATTATTAGAAAAAAATGAAAAACTTGGAAAGAAGATTCTTGCCACTGGAAACGGAAAATGCAATTATACGAATGAGCAAATGGATTCATCGTTTTATTATGGAGAGGAATCGTTTGTTTCTACTGTTTTGAATGCATTTTCAAATGCTGATGCAATTTCTTTTTTTAAAGAAATCGGAGTTTATCCCAAAAATCGTAACGGATATTATTATCCCAATTCTGAACAGGCGGCTTCCGTTGTTAATGCACTTGCGATGGAATTAGAACAATTAGGTGTCGTTGTGAAACTTAATTCGGAAGTAGAGTATTTTGAAAGAAAGGGAACTTCATTTCTAGTATATACATCTAATGAAGTGGTAAAGACTCCAAGACTTATTATATCGACAGGACTAAAGGCAAATCCGAAACTTGGAAGTGGAGAAAATATGATACAACTTTTGCAGGAAAAAGGACATCATATTGTCACAGTTCTACCATCCTTATGTGGATTTGTTGCAAAAGGATTTCCATTCAAAAAAGTTTCTGGAGTTCGCGTAGATTGTAAATTATCCATTTATGTGAATGGTGAATGCAAAAAAGAAGAACGTGGAGAATTACAACTTGCTGATTATGGAATATCAGGAATTCCTGTTTTTCAAATTAGTCATTATGGTTCGAATGCTATATATCAAGAAAAATCAGCAAGTGTTATTATTGATTTTCTGCCTGATTTTACAAAACAGATGCTTTTAGAAGAGTTGATATTTCGAAAGCAGAAACTTTCAAAAGGTCAAAAAGCGGAACAGTTTTTAAATGGTTTATTACATACAAAATTGGCTTTAGCTATCTTGGAAAAAGCTACGATAGCAAGTGATAAAGAGATATCATTATTTTTGGATGATGAATTAGAAAGAATTGCAAATGCTATTAAACAGACAAAAGTAGAGTTGATAGAAAGTCGCGATTTTGAATTTGCACAAGTTTGTTTAGGTGGAATTTCACTTGAAGAAATTGATTCTGAATCGATGATGTCTAAAATGATACCAGGGTTATATCTTACAGGTGAAATTATGGATGTTGATGGAATTTGTGGTGGATATAATCTACAGTGGGCATGGGCAACTGGATATATTGCAGGTAAACATGCAGGTCAAAAAAAGAAATAAGAGGTTCGAATGATTCGTATTTCACAATTAAAACTATCTGTTTTCCATGATGAAAGGGAATTAACAGATAAGATAAGAAAAACTTTAAAGCTTTCAAAGAATGAAGCGTTTTCCTATGAAATAAAAAAACGTTCCATTGATGCAAGAAAAAAGCCGGATTTGTATTATGTATATTCTCTTAATGTTAAAGTAAAAGAAGAGGATAAAATACTTAAACGTGTACATAGTAATTCGGTGATATCGATAGAAGAAAAGGAATATGAAATTCCAAATTGTGGCGAAAAGCCTATGAACTATAAGCCGGTTATTATTGGAGCGGGACCAGCGGGACTCTTTTGTTCATATCTTTTAGCATTACAAGGATATAAGCCAATTGTTATAGAGAGAGGGAAAAGGGTCGAAGAAAGACAGTTAGATGTTGAAGAATTCTGGAAAACTGGAATACTTAATCCTTCTTCAAATGTTCAATTTGGAGAAGGAGGTGCTGGAACTTTTTCGGATGGGAAATTAAATACTGCTGTAAAA